>QCHO01000003.1 GCA_003279535.1 Prochlorococcus sp. AG-402-C22 | reverse complement strand
GGATAAAGATTTAATAAATTTATTAAATATTAAATTCAATGATAATGATAAGTTTTCACTTCAGCAGGGAGATATTCTTTCTGTAAATTTAGATTCGATTAACAATAAGATTACAAAAGTGATTGCAAATATCCCCTACAACATAACTGGCCCAATATTAGATATTTTTGTAGGGAGATTGGGTGTTATAAGAGACTATAATTACGCAAAAATAATTTTCTTAATGCAGAAAGACGTTGTAGATAGGATTTTGTCAAAAGAAGGAAGTTCCGATGCTGGTGCGCTTAGTATAAGAATGCAATTGCTATCAAAAATAAAAAAAATTTGCGATGTAGCCCCTTCATCATTTAGTCCACCTCCTAAGGTTTTTTCATCTTTAGTAGTTTTCGAACCGCTAAAAAACAATTTACGATTAGACATTAGTGTAGAAAAATATATAGATAAACTTCTTCGCATTTCATTCAATTCAAGAAGAAAAATGCTTAGAAATACTCTTAATTCAATACTTTCAAATGGAGAGATAAATGAATTATCTGAATCTTCAAAAGTTTGTTTTAATTTAAGACCGCAAGATATTTCAATTGATCAATGGATTAAGCTTGCAGAAAATTGTATTAAAATTAAAAAGTAAGATTTAAGTATATGCAAGATTTAGCTAAAGGCAAAATTATTATAAAATCTCCTGCCAAAATAAATTTGCACCTAGAAGTTATTGGAAAAAGAGAGGATGGATTCCATGAATTAGCAATGATTATGCAAAATATTGATCTTTATGATTTTTTGGAATTTGAAATTAATAATGAAGGTCTAATTAAACTTGAAACTGATTGTAGTGAATTAAGCATTTCTAGTGATAACTTAATTGTTAAATCAGCAAATCTATTAAGGAAAAATTCAAATATAGAATATGGTGCAAATATATTCTTAAGAAAAAATATTCCAATTGGAGCAGGTTTAGCTGGTGGATCAAGTAATGCAGCAGCAACGCTAATTGGTCTTAATAAATTATGGAATTTGAATAAAGATAAAAAAACATTATGTTCATTGTCATCAAAGCTAGGATCAGATATTCCTTTTTTTATTAATGGTGGGATTCAATTATGTTTTGGAAGAGGCGAAATTTTAGAGAAATTAGATTCAAACTTTGAATATGGAGTTCTTCTTTTAAAAAATCCAAATGTATCAGTATCTACAGCTGATACTTATAAAAAATATAGTAGTAGTTTTTGTGATAAATATCTTACGAGTAAAGAAATGATTGAAAAGATAAGAAAAAATTTAAGGGATAATGGTTTAAAAAGATTAAATTTTGATAATAAAAATATGACTATAAAAAATGATTTGCAGTTAGTTGTTGAAAAAGAGAATGATTCTGTAAAGCAGGCATTATGTTTACTTTCTACTTTAAAAAATTGTCTTACATATTCAATGAGTGGATCAGGACCAACTTGCTTTGCACTCTTTAAAGATGTTGAGACAGCTAAAAAAGAATTAAACGCAAATTATAAATTATTTAAAGAAAAAGGATATGATTCATGGGTTTGTACTTTACTTGAAAAAGGAATAAAATTTATTTAAATTTTTCATTAACAAAAAAAATTATGGCCGATAATTTTAAAAATAATGAGAATGTCGAAAATAATATTCCTCAAAAAGGACCCTTAAATTTTATAATTGGATCATTAACCAGTTTTTCATTATTTGTATTTTTTTATTTATTAAGTAATAAAATTGCAATATATTTTTCAATACATAAACCATCTAATTCTTCTGAAATAGTCCAAAATATTTCTTCTAGTATTAATACCTTAATAATTGGATTATCTTTTTTGCTAACTTTTTCTTTTGCTTTTATAGGTATTGGACTTTTCATTGTATTTATTCGCAGTTTTTTTATGAATAAAAGCTGAATTACCAATATTATAAAAAAAACATTTTCTTTGAATGTCTCTACATGACTTAGGCCTCTTAATTCTTTTGCTTTCACCAGGAATGATTTTGTCAATATTACTACTCATAACATTCGCAGAAGGAGGATGAATTAATCAAAGTGGTAGGATTGTATATGTGATTAATTAGGTAATTAATTGTGGCTGGAACATTATTGTTTAATGCTTTGAAAGAGGCTATTGATGAAGAAATGGCAAATGATGTTAATGTTTGCGTGATGGGTGAGGATGTCGGTCAATATGGAGGTTCTTACAAAGTAACTAAGGATTTATATGAAAAATATGGTGAGTTAAGAGTCCTAGATACTCCAATTGCAGAGAATAGTTTTACAGGTATGGCTGTTGGCGCAGCAATGACTGGGTTAAGACCAATAGTAGAAGGAATGAATATGGGTTTTTTGCTTTTAGCTTTTAATCAGATATCAAATAATATGGGGATGCTTAGATATACAAGTGGTGGAAATTATAAGATACCAGCAGTAGTTCGTGGTCCTGGAGGTGTTGGTCGACAGCTCGGTGCTGAACACAGTCAAAGACTTGAAGCATATTTTCATGCCGTTCCTGGTATAAAAATTGTGGCATGCAGTACTCCCACAAATGCTAAAGGTCTAATGAAAGCAGCGATAAGAGATGATAATCCTGTTCTATTTTTTGAACATGTTCTTTTATACAACTTGTCTGAGGAATTACCTGATGGTGACTATACCTGCGCTTTAGATCAGGCTGATGTAGTAAAAGAGGGTAAAGATATTACTTTATTAACCTATTCAAGAATGAGACATCACTGCCTTAAAGCTGTTGAAGAATTAGATAATAAAGGAATAGATGTTGAGTTAATTGATTTGATAAGTTTAAAACCATTTGATATGGAAACTATCGCCAAATCAATAAGAAAAACAAATAAAGTAATTGTCGTTGAAGAATGTATGAAGACTGGAGGTATTGGTGCAGAATTGATTGCATTGATAACAGAAGAGTGCTTCGATGATCTTGATTCAAGACCAATTAGATTATCTAGTCAAGATATCCCAACTCCTTATAATGGCAATCTTGAGAATTTAACAATAATCCAGCCACATCAAATAGTTGAAAAAGTTGAAGATTTAATTACTGGGAGTATATAGTCAATGAAAAGAAGGCAAGGTTGGCTTTTTTTTATTATATTTCTACTTACGTTATCTGTTTATCTATTAATAAGTTATCCCTTACAGTTGGGATTGGATTTACAAGGGGGTTCTCAACTTACACTGCAAATTATTAAAGAGGAAGGGAAGGTAACAAAGGATGAACTTGAGGCAGTTAATTCAGTTATTGATAGACGCGTTAATAATTTAGGGGTTTCAGAATCTAACTTGCAAACCCTAGGTGGAGATCAATTGATTTTAGAATTACCTGGAGAACAAAATCCATTAGTTGCTTCAAGAGTTTTAGGTAAGACTGCTTTATTAGAATTTAGGACCCAAAAAGAAGGAACATCTACAGATTTAAAAACCTTGCAACTTCAGAGATTGAATATTAAAGAATTAATTGAACAATATTCATCTTCAGAAAAAATTCAATATGACGATAATTTCTTAAAAATTATTCAAGATGATCTTAAAGAGATAGAGCAAGAATTAAATTACTCATCTACTAGTAGTGATTTATATAGCAAGTTATTTGAAATTAAAAAGTATGTTAATAAAGAAATTACTAATTTATTTATTAAATCAGATTTATCTGGTAAAGATCTTATTAACGCAGGAAGGAGACAAGAACAAACAAATAGTAATTGGGAAGTTTTATTAACTTTTAGTAATTCAGGAGGTGAAAAGTTTGCAGAAATTACAAAATCAATTGCTGGCACTAATCAACTATTGGCTATCATTCTTGATGGCGAATCAATAAGTGAAGCCAGTGTTGGTAGTCAATTTGTTAATACTGGGATTACAGGTGGATCAGCAACAATAAGCGGTAACTTTACTGCTGCAAATGCTAGAGAATTAGAAGTTCAACTTAAAGGAGGTTCATTGCCATTGCCAATTGAAATAGTAGAAACTAACACTATAGGGGCTCTGTTGGGATCCAAAAATATTATAAAAAGTCTTTATGCAGCTATTAGTGGATTAATTTTTGTAGGTATATTTATGATTTTTAATTATAGAATTTTAGGTTTTGTTTCTGTTCTTTCTCTATTACTTTATGGTTTCTTTAACTTAGCCCTATACTCATTGATTCCTGTAACTTTGACTTTACCTGGAATATCTGGGCTTATACTTAGCATTGGTATGGCTGTTGATGCAAATATTCTAATATTTGAGAGAATTAGAGAAGAATTATATGATGGTAATACTCTTACAAGATCTATTGATAGCGGTTTTCAAAGGGCTAATTCTTCCATAGTTGATGGCCATATTACAACTCTTCTAAGTTGTTTTGTTTTGTTTTTATTAGGAACCAATTTTGTTAAAGGTTTTGCGGCAACATTAGGTATTGGAGTCTTAATAAGCTTGTTTACCTCATTAAATTGTTCTAAAACTATTTTGCGATTTTTTACAACGTATCAATCTTTAAGACAAAAAAATCTCTATCTACCCAGGAATAATTTTTCAAATTAAACTTTAAATTCTAATTTTCTCATGAAATACAATCTTGAACTAATAAAAAATAAAAAAAAGATAATTGGTTTTTCAAGTGTTCTTATTTTGTTGAGTCTTTTAGGAATTTTATATTCTACTTTTAATACTTCTTATAAAAAACCTATAAATTTAGGGATGGATTTTGTTGGTGGAAATGAACTAAGAATAGAGAGAGTTTGTGAAGGGGAATGTTCTAATTTTTCCCCTGATTCAGTTTTAGAAAATTTAAGAGAGATATCTAAAAATAAAAATGTTTTAAATAATATTAAATTACAATTCCAAAATAATAATAAATTAATTTCAATAAGAACACCTTATTTGAGTATCGAAGAATCAAATAATCTTATTACTAATATTGATAATATTATTGGACCTCTAAATTATGAAAGTAAGGATTCAAGATTAATAGGTCCAAAGCTTGGGAAAAGATTACTTATTAATTGTGTTACTTCATTGTTAGTTTCTTTATTTGCAATATCTTTATATATAACTATTAGATTTGATAAAAAATATGCATTATTTGCATTATTAGCTTTATTCCATGATTTATTAATTGTTTTCGGTATATTCTCTTGGTTGGGAATTATATTATCTGTCGAGGTAAATAGTTTATTTGCTGTGTCCTTGTTAACTATTGCTGGTTATTCTGTAAATGATACTGTTGTTATTTTTGATAGAATTCGTGAGAATTTAAAATCAAAGAAAGAAGGCTATAACGAAACTATTCAATTATCAGTAAACGAATCATTTAGGAGAACAACTTTTACCAGTATTACAACCCTTATTCCATTATTAAGCATAATTTTGTTTGGATCTTACTCGTTATTTTGGTTTTCTTTAGCCTTATCATTAGGAATTATAGTTGGTAGTTATTCAAGTATTTTGTTGGCTCCATCTTTATTGCTTAAAGACTGAGCTTAAGCTTCTAATTTATGAAATTGAATTACTATTTGATAGTTTTATTTTCTTTAGTTTTAATAGATCTATCTACTGAGCTACGAATTTTATTTGATCATTTTACTTTTAGTTCACTATATTTTGCTATTGGTAAACATCCCTTAGCTTTCTTTATACTTTTTTCCTACCCATATTTATATAAGAAATTAATTAAGTAGTTTTTAAATATCTTTAAATATCTTTAAATGATTCTTTTATTAAAACCTGTATTACTACAGCTAATGGAAGAGATAGTATTAAGCCTAATGGACCAAAAATGAAGGTAAATCCAAATTGTGATATTAATGTCAAACCAGGAAGTAAGTTTGCTTTTTTCTTCATAATAGATGGCATTATTATATAGCTTTCAATATTTTGAATGATTACATATGTTCCTAAAACGGCCAGTGGCTTCCAAAAATTATCTAGTAGTGCAATTGAGATTGGAAATATACCACTAATAACTGGCCCTATATTAGGAATTATATTAAGAACCATCGCTATTAAAGCATTTGAGACAACATATTTGACATCTAATATAGACAAAACTATTAATGATAATAAACCTACTGATAATGAGCTTATGACCATAGAAAAGGTCCAATTTGCTAATGCAATATTGCACTTTTCTAGTATATTTCTAAATTTGTTGCGATAATTTTTTGGTATTAATAGAAGTATATTTTCTTTATATTGATTTGGTTCAATAGAAATCATCAAACTCACTGCTAATACAAATATTAATTTCAAAAGTCCTGAACCCAGATTCCCCGCTATATTTATTAAATTCTTTAAGCTTTCTTGAATAGCTTTTGCAATAGTTGAGGCATCTGGAATGGTAACTACATTATTTATAAGACTGAATATGTCTATAACATTTTCTGATTGTTCGCCATAAAATAGGGTATTAAATTTGTTCAGATTTGTATTAATCAAAATATTTATTTTTGATAAACCATTTGGAATATCAACTAGTATTTCATTGAATTCTTTTATAAACGGAGGCAATACAAGAATAAAAATAGTAAATACTATTACAGATATAACAGTTAAGACAAGAAACAAAGACAGCGATCGGGGGATTTTTAAACCCTTTTGAATTTGATTACATAAATTACAAACAATATTTGAAATTACTAATGAACAAATTATTAAAAGGAGAAAATCCCTTAAAGTCCATATTATTAACGAAGTGATTAAAATTACTACTAATTTGAAATATGATGAACTATTCAATTTTCAAAATATTCTACTTCTTCTCAGAATATCCTAATCCATTTGATTTGGCATAACTATTTGCAAATCTCATAAATCTATCAAAGTCTGATGTGTTCTTCCAAATATAAACTGCTTCTAAAAATATAGGTTCTCCATCAACAAACTTTACTTTAACTTCCCTAGTTAGTATTTCTCCTTCGGAATCAATCATACGCATACCCGTGATTTCACCGTCTGTAATAGAAGATAATGCCTGAGGTTTTTCAAACAAAAATAATGCTTGGCCGGTTGTACCATCTTTACTCCTAGTCAGTCTTATTTCAGGCACTACTGGTTCATCAGTTCCTTCATAAAATTGTATTTTTGCAGTTTTATTTGCTGTCATAATATTCGGTTAATAATTTTTTATCTTAGGAAATATTTTTCACTTTTGTTTGCAATTATTTTATAAAACATTATTTATTAACTCTAAGATCCTTTCATCATATTTTTTGTCGGTTAGATCTAATAACTTTATATTTGTTTTGCCAACCTTTTCAAATTCATAACACTTATCGTAATAATCTAGAACTGATCTGCAAACTAAGTCCCATTTCTCATTATTAATTGATTCAAGAGCTATTTTTGTTCTTTGCGGTCCTAATCTTTTTTTTATCCTTAATAAAGATTCTTGGAGTTCCTCTTTCTTAAAAACACTATAAGTATCTATCAATTCATCTAACCTGTTAGATTCGCTCCTTAAAATTTCAATTCTCCTAGATTTCTTCATCTGATTGAAGAATTCATGAGGGATTCTGCATTTGCCTATATTTGCACTTTCAGCTTCTACAAAAATATTATTTGAACATTTAAAAGAATTTAATTTTTCGGCAATTATATTTTCAAATTGTTCGTTTGAAGGTTGTTTTCTCATCCCTAAACCACCAAATGTACTTCCTCTATGACAAGCAAAACCTTCAAGATCTATAGTTTGATATTTATTTTTCTCTAGTAATGACAATAACCTTGTTTTCCCAGTTCCTGTTTTTCCTCCAATAATTACGATATTCCATTTTTTCGAGAAACTATCTAATATCCATCTTCTATATGTTTTGTAACCTCCTTTAAGTGTTATTGGATTGAATTTATATTTTTCTAGTAACCAAGCAATACTCTGTGATCGCATTCCTCCCCTTGAACAATATATTCTGATTGATAATTCATTACTGTTTTTTTCAGGAATAATTTTATGTGAGTCAATATTCATAAATAGTTTATCAAGAAGTAATTCAATTTTTTTTTCTAAAAATTTTAATCCCTCTATTACCGCTTTCTCTCTTCCTTGTTTTTTATAAATCGTCCCTATTATTGATCTCTCATCATTATCAAATAATGGAATATTAATAGAATTAGGCATGTGTCCTTTATAATATTCACTCGGGCTCCTAACATCTATAAGTAGTCCTTTTAAACTTCTAAATTTCTCTAGTTCTTTTCTTTTGAAATACATGGATAGTTTTTATTATTAGGTTTATTTATTGAAAATGACTAACAAAGAACAAGATAACTATAGTAATGCTACATTAGTTCTGATAAAAAATTTTATAGATTCTAATCAAAGAAAAAGAATAAATTTATTAACTCAAATAGAAGCTGAAGTCGAAAATATTTTCAACCTTGGACCTTCATTGTTTGAAATCTTTGATAGTGAAGGAGATGACTGGCCCGCAGGATGGCTATTGCAAATTTTAAAAAAATATAAGCCTGACTTTTTTAATAACAATAAGTTCAATAATTGGTTTACTACCTATTCTGAGATTGATATTAATTATCAAGAATTACAATTGATGTTAGTTGAGCAAAATTTTGAAGAGGCTGATAGGTTAACAAGTTCATACCTACGACAGATGGCCGGCAAACTAGCTGAAAAACGTGGATATGTTTTCTATAGTGAGGTTAAGAATATGCCTGGTAAAGATCTTCAGACAATTGATAGATTGTGGAATATATATTCTACTGGTAGATTTGGCTTTTCAATTCAAGCAAAGATTTTAAAATCTGTAGGAAAAAGATATGAATTATTGTGGCCTAAAATAGGCTGGAAAAAAGAAGGTTTATGGACACGCTATCCTACTTCTTTTTGTTGGTCATTAGAGGCTCCTGATGGACATATGCCTTTAATAAATCAACTAAGAGGAGTAAGACTTATGGACTCAATACTGAGGCATCCTGCTATATCTGAAAGACATAAAAATATTCTTTGAAATTGAGGTATTTAATAAGCTAAAATTAAAAAAATAATACCAAAATATTATTATGTCCTTATTTCAGGGCAAAAATATTTTAAAAAAATTCTTTAAGAAGCCAATGATTAATTGGTCAAATTACGAATTTCAATCGTCATTACAGTTAAGTGAATTTGTTGATCAACTATTAGAACCAGTTAATAAATCCCAATCATGTTATCTCATCAAGCTTGGCTTACATGAAGCTCTTGTTAATGCTGTTAAACACGGAAATAAATTAGATCCCAAAAAAAGTATCAGAGTCAGACGAATTATTACTCCTAATTGGTGTGTTTGGCAAATTCAGGATCAAGGTAATGGTTTAGAAATAAAAAAAAGGAATTATAAATTACCGAAAAAAATTAATAGTATAAATGGACGTGGACTATATATTATTCATGAATGTTTTGATGATATTAGATGGAGTAGTAAAGGCAATAGGCTTCAGTTGGCTTTTAAAAGGTGATTTTTACTCGGGCAAGGTTGATCAACGTTAATTTCTTTTAGCCATTTAATACTTTCTTCCATATAGGCTATCGCTTCTTTCTCATTACAAGAAATAATTAATTGACATAACCCTGCTGAAATAAGTTCTGCAGATCTTTTGTATTTATTTCCTTTTTCCTTATGCCATTTTGAATGGTCAATTTTTAATTTGCCATTAAGATTTTGAACAAGCTTAATAGTATCTTTATCCCAATAGGTCATAGAATTTTTTTATTTATTTTATAGCAGACCATACTTTGGTCATAAAAAAAGAATTTGATTTCACATTTTTGAAACCTACTTCTTCAATTTTAGAGTCTATATCTTCCTTTATATAGTCACAATAGAATGGCTCATGAAAAGATTTATAAAAATTTTCCATAATGGATATAAAGTCTGGAGAATCATTTATTTGAATCGAATCAGCTAGAACTAATGTCCCTCCTGGCTCAAGAACTCTAAAAAATTCATTTAATACTTTAGCTCTAATTGCTCTTGGTAATTCATGAAATAAATAAACACATGAAATGCATTGAAAGCTATTATCTTCAAAAGGTAATTCTTCGGCATTAGCTTTAATTAGTTCAATTAAATCACCCTCTAAATCTGAAATATATCTACTTGCCTCTTTTAGGTATGAATCAGATAAATCGATTCCTGTTATTTTTTCTTTAGGGAATGCTACCCTTAATTGCTTTAAGGTCCTTCCTGAACCCGTAGCCACATCAAGTATTTTTAAAGAACCTTTTTTTCTATTTCTAAAATTTCTAAGACCTTCTTTTATTGGCTTTATTATTCTTCTCCTCATGGAGTCAGCACTTCCATTAAAAAGAATTTCTACTTGTAAGTCGTAGATACTCGCTGAAAAATCAGATAAATAACCATCTGTTTGATGATGAAAGTTTCTTAAGTAATATTGAGGATAATTATCTTTTTCAATTGATTTTGGAAGATCATCAAAGTTTTGTTTTCTACGTCTATTCCATGTAATAGGCATATCTAGCCATATTTTAGGGTATTGAGTTAGATATCTAAGCCAAGGCTCATCAAATAATAATTTTTTTGGATAAACATTATTTTCAGCGTCATTCCAATCTTCCTCTCTTAAAAGATCCATTGAATTTTGGATTTGTAGTAAGAGATTTTTATCAATATCAAAATCTTCAAGCTTTGAATCAGGAAGGATAAAATTCATTATCCTTGAACTAATTTGCTTATGTGCAAAACCAGCAATGCTTTTACTCTGTTGGAGCGTTTTATATGCAATTTTTGAAATAGATTCTCTAGCCATTTTTTGTTCTATGTATATATATTCCAACAAAAAAAAAATCAATTTGAGAATATTTTGTGATAATTCTCAAATTGATTAACCTTTGAACTAAAAGATATTTTTACTTATGCGTCATAGTACATAAAGAATTCATGTGGATGAGGTCTTTGTCTTAATTGTTGTACCTCTTCATATTTTATATCGATAAAGTTATCAATAAAGTCTTCAGTAAATACTCCGCCAGCCAACAAATAATCTTTGTCTGCTTTCAATGCATTAAGAGAGTCGTTAAGAGATGAAGGTACGGTATCAATTTTTGCAAGTTCCTCAGCTGGAAGTTCGAATAAATCTACATCTACACCATCTCCAGGATCTATTTGATTTTTGATTCCATCAATGCCAGCAAGCATCATTACAGAAAAAGCTAAATATGGATTTGCAAGTGCGTCACCTGATCTGAATTCTAATCTTTTAGCTTTTGGACTTGGTCCAGTTAAAGGTATTCTGACAGCAGCGGATCTGTTACCCTCGGAATAAACTAAATTTACAGGTGCTTCAAATCCTGGAACTAATCTTTTATAGCTATTTGTAGTTGGATTTGTAAATGCAAGGAATGAAGGAGCATGTTTTAGAATTCCACCAATGTACCATCTAGCTGTTTGAGATAAATTAGCATACGCACCTTCACCAAAGAATAGTGGCTGTCCAGCCTTCCATAAACTTTGGTGAACATGCATTCCAGTTCCATTGTCGTTGAATACGGGCTTAGGCATAAAGGTAGCTGTTTTGCCGTACTTTTTAGCCACGTTTCTGACCACGTATTTATACGTCATTACGTTATCGGCTGCATTTATTAATGAATCAAATTTCATACCTAGCTCGTGTTGGCCAGCACCAGCAACTTCATGGTGATGTTTTTCTGTTGGTATACCTAATTCACCCATTAGAAGAAGCATTTCAGATCTGATATCTTGAGCAGTGTCATTAGGAGCTACTGGAAAATATCCTTCTTTATATTGGATTTTATAACCTAAATTCCCGCCTTCCTCTATTCTTCCAGTGTTCCATGGAGCTTCTATTGTATCTACACTGTAAAAACAACCCCCTTCTTTAGAATCATATCTAACATCATCAAATAAAAAGAATTCTGGTTCTGGTCCAAAAAATGCAGTATCAGCTATACCAGTAGAGTCTAAATATTTTAATGCCTTTTGAGCTAATGCTCTTGGACACCTATCATAAGGCTCCCCGCTCCTTGGCTCTTGAATAGAGCAAATCATACTAAGAGTTTTATGTTTATAAAAAGGATCAATCCAGGCTGTGGTTGCATCAGGAACCATTGACATATCAGAGGCATTAATTGCTTTCCAACCCCTTATTGATGAACCATCAAATGCTAGACCCTCTGTAAATGAATCCTCCTCTATCATGTCTGATGTAAGAGTTAAATGTTGCCATTTTCCATGAATGTCTGTGAATTTTAAATCGATTAGTTCAATTCCTTCGTCTTTAATTTGACTTAAAACATCTTGTGGAGATTTAGACATAACTTTTAAGATACCTTCTATGAAATTAATAACTTGATGATTCTTATTATGTATCAATGGTCACTTTTTTCAAGACTAGATGTCTTCTTTTAGTGTTTCAAGTTATAAGTTTAATAATTTTTTACTTAAATATTTAAATTGAATGAATTTCTCTAAATATTTATCGCTTATGTGGTGAAATTAGTTTAATTTAAAAGTAATTGGATGTTAATGCTTTGACAGAGGCAAAACTTATTTCGACATTAAATGAAGAGAATTTATCTCATTTCTCCAAGACTTATGTTCCCTCTAGACTTTTATTAGGACCTGGCCCCTCAAATGCACATCCAGAAGTATTAAATGCGCTCTCTCTAAATCCTATTGGTCATCTAGATGAAGCATATATTTCATTGATGTCTGATGTGCAGCAACTTTTAAGGTATACCTGGCAGTGTAGTAATCGACTTACTCTTCCAATGAGTGGTACAGGTAGTGCAGCGATGGAGGCTTCAATAGCTAATTTTATAGAGGAAGGAGAAAAAATTCTAATTGCAAAAAAAGGCTATTTTGGAGACAGACTAGTTGATATGGCTACAAGATATAAAGCTGAAGTTTCCGTTATCGAAAAACCTTGGGGTGAGGCTTTTTCTTATGAAGAAATTAAGTATGAAATAGAGACCAAAAAACCAGCCATATTTGCCATTGTTCACGCCGAAACATCAAGCGGTGTTTTACAACCTCTTGATGGAATTGGAGATATATGTAAAAAAAATAACTGTTTGTTTTTAGTTGATGCAGTTACTTCGCTTGGCGCTTTAGAACTATTGATAGATGAATGGAATATTGATTTAGCATATAGTTGTAGCCAGAAGGGATTAAGCTGTCCGCCTGGATTAAGTCCTTTTACTATGAATAAGAGAGCTGAAGATAAGCTTAGTTCAAGAAAAACAAAAGTGCCTAACTGGTATTTAGATTTATCTCTTTTAAATAAATATTGGGGATCAGACCGTGTTTATCATCATACAGCTCCCGTAAACATGAATTTTGCAATTCGTGAAGGTTTACGATTAATTGCGAATGAAGGTTTAGAGAATGTTTGGAATAGACACAATACTAATGCAAAAAAATTATGGAATGGTTTAGAGAGTCTTGGCATGGAATTACATGTTTCAAAGGATTATAGATTGCCTACTCTAACAACAGTTAAGATTCCTCCAGCTGTTGACGGAGATGGATTTAGAAATCATTTATTACAAAATTTTGGAATAGAAATAGGAAATGGTCTTGGAGAATTGTCTGGAAAAGTTTGGCGTATAGGGCTAATGGGCTATAATTCAAGTGATGATAATGTTGACAGATTGTTAAACCTTTTTGATACTGAATTAAAGAAATATTCTATTTTTGAGTCCTCAACTTTTTGAACCAATTCTGTAAAATTTGACTGCATTCATCTTCTAGAATTCCACCAATTATTTCCATTTTGTGATGAGCACTTTTATGTTTTGACAAGTCAATTGAGCCACCTAATCCACCTCTTTTCTTATCGTATGCACCAAAGATAACTTTACCCATTCGTGCTTGAATAAGAGCAGAGGAACACATAGTACAAGGTTCTAAATTTGTGATAATTGTACATTCATTAAATCTCCAATCATTTTTTATTAGAGATGCCTGCCTAAGGGCCATTATCTCAGCATGACCTAATGGGTCTTTATTTATATTTCTCCTGTTTACCCCTCTCCCGATACATCTTCCTCTCTCATCTAAAATTATTGAACAGATTGGTAACTCAACTATTCCAATTTCTTTTGATCTTCTTAATATCGAATTCATCCACATAGTGTATTTTGAATTATTTATTTTTTTTTGTTGATCTTTATTACTATTTCCATTTTCAAAAATATACCTCATTTACCAATATTAAGAATAAACTTATTAATAGATATCCTATCTGATGACTGAAGATTTAATTAATAATAAAGATATATATTTCCCTTCGTATTTAGGGACCAATGATAAATTGATTACTCTTCTGAATAGAGCAAGTCAAACTCTTTGTGATTGGTTCTCTAAAGCCGACAAAAATGGTCCTTTACCTTTTGATGAAAATTTCAAGTGCATCATGCCTGAGGAGAATGGCAACTCTGCAGAAGATTTGTTTTCTGAGATCGAATCTCTTTTGAATAATTCATTTAATCCTGTTCATCCTGGTTCACTAGCTCACCTTGATCCACCACCTTTAATTTTCTCTATTTTAGGAGATTTAATTGCTGCTGGTTTAAATAATAATCTTCTCGCTTACGAATTATCTCCAAGTGTTACATTGCTTGAGGAATCATTATGCAAATGGTTTGCAAAGAAAATAGGGTTTAATGATTCTTCAGGAGGTATAGCAGCTAGCGGAGGTACTTTAAGTAACTTGAATGCACTCATAGCAGCTAGAAATAATGCCGGATTAGGTTCTAATCCTAATTCTGTACTACTTATTAGTGAAGATGCTCATTCTTCCTTCATAAAATGTATAAGAATAATGGGTCTTGATGCTGCGAACCTTGTCAGAATTAGAACTGATAATCAAGGTCGTATGGATATAAACAATCTCAGAAAATCTTTAAATAAATGTTTAATAGAAAATAAAAAAATTTTTGCTATCGTTGCCACCCTTGGAACAACTGTTAGAGGAGCCATTGATCCTATTAAAGAAATAAGTGAAATATGTAAAAAAAGAAATATATGGTTACATATCGATGGCTCAATTGGAGGGATTTTTGCTATGAGTTCTATTCCAATAGAAGGTTTAAATAACATTAATCAGGCTAATTCGATAACGATAAATCCCCAAAAAATAATTGGCATAACAAAGACTTCGTCTTTGTTATTGGTTTCAAATTTGAATACTTTAGAAAATGCCTTTTCAACTGGACTACCATACATATCATCTAAAGAAGATATTATTAACAGAGGAGAAATAGGCATACAAGGTTCAAGACCCGCAGAGGTTATAAAACTATGGCTTGGGTTACGTTTTTTAGGACTGAATGGAATGGAAGATATATTAAAATCATCAATTAAAAGAAAAGATTTTTTTATAGATAATTTAAGTAATAATAAATTTGAAATATATTCAGGTCCTTTACATATCGTTTCATTCATTCCTAAGGGACTTACAGCAAAAGATACAGATTTCTGGACTCAAACTAAAGTTAATGAACTAATGAAAAATAATTATATGCTTTCTAGACCAAAGTTTAAAGGCAAATATCATTTACGAGTCGTAATGGGCAACTACAATACAAAAGATTCTCATATTGAAGAACTTTTGAGATTATTAAATGCTTATCAATGAATATCGGCAGATCAAAAATTATAGCTATAGTAACAGGGTTTATATCAATAGCCATTTGTATCGCTTACTTACTCTTAATAACTATTTTTGATTTCAGAACTTATCTAAATGATCAATTATCAAATATCACATAGGAAATGGAGGCAAACTTTTTTTGGATTTAAAATACTTCCTTATTTCAATTTTTGAAATAGCTTCTTTTACGAAGTTATTTAATATATCCTCTCTCTTACTTATTTTGTATATCTTATCTACAACCTCCTGAATTCCTCCATCTCCCCAATCTTGACCATTTTTAAAATATTCAATCAAACTTAGCCCGACTATTTTTATTAACCAGCCTGCTGTAATTGATTGTATCGATTTAGATATTATTATTTTAGTCAAACTTGTAGCTAGAGCACTAGAAATAATTGAGAGCCCGCCTTTTACTATCCCTTGTTTAGCCAAAGCGCTTAGCAATGATTTCGATAAATCTTTTGCATCTTTTTTAGTAAGTTTTATTTCATATATCTTTGATAATTCCATTATCATTTGAAGATTAACCGAGGTAGTAGTAAGAAAATCTACAGCTGGAAGTGGATTAACTAGTATTACACCTCCTGTTATCCACATATATTTTTTAATAACTTTGTTTGACATTAAATATCGTTGTTCTTCTAAGAAATTTTTACTTTTAATACCCAACTTATTTGAGCGAAAAAGTATATTATCTGCCAATAACTCTTCCCCATTATTATCGAGCGTTTCAATTATTTCTTTAAATAAACTTCCTACTTCTGGAATTAAATTTAAGGCATCTGATTTTATAAAATTAGTTTGTTTAGGTAGTGCAATTGTTTGAACGACTGAAATTTTATTTTTTCCAGCGGATGTTATAGAACTTATATTTTTTTGGATAAGGTTATTTTCATCACTAGACCTTAAATCACATTTATTTAGAACTATAATTATTTTTTTTCCTATTTTTAATAATTCTTTAATTAAATAGTTTTCGTATTTATTTATGTCTTGATCTACAACAAAAAGAACTAAGTCAGAATTTGATGCTTGTAAAATCGTTGCTTTTTCTCTTTCTTCGCCTAACTTAGATGGTTCAAATAATCCTGGAGTATCAATTATATTAATATTTCTTTTTAAGATTGGGATACGAATTTTATAGCTTTTAATTTGCTTTGTTGTGCCAATTCTTGCTGAAGTTTTTCCGACAATATTTTTCAATAAAGATCTTGCTATAGATGTTTTTCCCGAGGAACCTGCTCCAAAAAGAGTAACTTTATAATCTCCAGTTTTTAACTGTGACTCTAGTTTATTTTTTTGATAATTTAACAGTTCAACTTTTACTTGATTGTTAATTTTTTTATTGATTTTATCGATACCTTCTAAACTTATCTTGGCTGCTCCAAATGTATTTTTGAAAGAAAGCGTATTCTTTTTATTTTTGAATATAACTTTATAAAGTATTTTTTTAAATAACTTTTTATCAATATTATAAAAGATATACATTAATATTATTAAACATAAAATCGTATAAATATTTATTATTCTCACTAATACCGAAAATAAAATATATAGAAATAAAATAAAGATAAAATATTTTGTATACTTTAATTTAAAGTAATTCATATTATCGCTTGTTTTTAAAAAAGCTATATAGTAAAAAAATAAAACCAATATTAATAGATATATCAGCAATATTAAATACTGGAAAATTTATGATATTTAAATTTATAAAATCAATTACATAACCCCTTAATATCCTATCAGTACCATTACCAATCGTTCCGCCAAGAATAAAGCTATAAGAAAATAGATCATATGAGGTTAAACTATTTTTCCTTAATATTAAATAAGTAAGTAATATTGAAAAAATAATACTTATGCAAGATAAAAATATTCTATTACCACTAAATATGTTAAATGCTGCACCGTAATTTTTTACGAAGTCTAATCTAAATAAAAGAAAATCTTTATTTATAAAAGTTTTATAATTATAAAACATTAAATATTTCGTAAATTGATCTATAAAAATAATAAAAATACTAAAAGAAAAAAAATATAATTTTGTTTGTATTTTATTAATCATTATTTGCTGTTTTTTAAATAATTAATAGGTTTAATAAGTAATAAAAGTGGTAATAGCATTAAAAAATGATAACCAATTTTTCCTACAGAGTATTTTCCTAAATTATATAAAAATATATTTAATTGACTGAAAAATATAATTTGTATAAAGTTATAAAATATTCCGGTAAAATGCATAGCACATATTGCTATAAATCCATTTATTAAAAAGTTGCCAACATATATTTTATTATTAGCATTTAAATTATCTATAATTTTGATTAATGGATAAACACCCAATAAATAACCAAAATTTGGAGTTAGCAAATATCCTAGTGAACCACCTTGATGAAAGACTGGAGCTATAAATAACCCTACAAATATATATATAGAAAATGCTCTTAAAACAACTTCTTTATGAAAAATAAGTGTTAATAGGATTATAGTTGGGATTTGCCATGTGATAGGTATTTCAAAGTTATTTATAGATTTATCTATAAATTGTAGTGGAATATAAACAGGTAGCATTGTTGTTATTACTAGTGATTGAAGACTCACCAGTATCTCAATTAATTTATAAAAATTGAGCATGATTATAAATTCAATTTATAAACTTCTCAATGCAACAATTGGATCTAATTTAGAAGCTCTTTTTGCGGGTAAAACGCCAAATATTAAACCTATTGATCCTGAAATGATCATGGTGGAAATAGTTGTGGTAATTCCTACAGATGCAGGTAGTGGTGTTATCAGAGATAAAAGAAAAACTCCAGATAATCCAGTTGTTGTTCCTATTAATCCTCCAATTGTAGATAAAATCAATGCCTCAATTAAAAATTGAATCAATATATCTGACTGTTTAGCTCCTATTGCCTTTCTAAGACCAATTTCTTCAGTCCTTTCGCTAACAGATACAAGCATAATATTCATTATTCCTATTCCTCCAACCACTAATGATACTGCCCCAATACCTGCTAATAAAAATGTTAGCCCACTTGTTATGTTAGTTACTATATTTAATGCATCTTCTTGTGATCTAACGGCAAAGTCATCATCTCTTATTATTTTATGTCTTTGCCTTAACAAGTTAGTAATTTGAAATTTAGCAGCACTGGTTGCATTTTTATTTATCGCTTCAACACTAATGAAGCTTAAACTTACACCATATGTAGGATCCTTCCCAGTAATCCTATTTACCATCGTGGTTAATGGAATATAAGCATTTTTGTCTTGATTACTTCCAAATACAGCACCTTTTGGTTTTAATATTCCAATAATTTCATAAGTATGATCTTTAATTCTGATTTTTTTGCCAAGTGATGAAGAATTATCTCTGAAAAATTCGTCTTTAAGATCAGGACCTATTACTACATAACTTCTTGCACTATTAACATCGCTTTTAGATAAAAATCTTCCTTTATCTACTTCAAAACTTCTTACATCAAGAAATTCAGGAGTAACTCCTGCAATTGATATATTTAGGCTTTTAGAATTTGATTGCACAATTTCGTTTGCAGAAATTTGAGGAGCTACTTTTTTAACTGTTGGGACTTGATTACTTATTGCTATTGCATCATCTAAAACAAGGTTTTTGGGAAATGAAATACCTCTCCTTCTTGTGTCATTATTTCCAGGAACAATGAATAAAACATTTGCTCCTAAATTACTTAATTGGTTTTTTGCTAATGTTTGAGCTCCTCTGCCTAGTCCAACAAGTGTAATAACTGATGCATTTCCTATAATTATCCCCAGCATTGTTAACGAACTTCTCAATTTGTTTGATAGTAAAGTTTTTGTAGCCATGCCTAAGGCTTCTTTTATTGAGATATTCCTAGACATATTTATATTTATCTATTGCATCATCTTCTTCAATTTGCCCCATGTATATAACTCCTTCATTAAGCTGCAATGTAATAAGGTCGCCATTACTAATTTGATGATTATCTATATTTTCTAAATTACAAATTGTAGAAATCTTTTTATTATTTTTGTTATACAAAGCGTAAACATCATCTACATTTTTATTCGTTACGATACCCCCAATATTTTTACTCAGTGGAATATTTTCCATTAGTTCCTCTGGAACAAATATTATTTCTCCTGGACAAATTAAAGACATATCAAGATTATTTTTTATTATTCTTGCTTTACCTGTAACACCGATTTCCCCTATTGAAATTCCTCTTGATACAATCTTTCTTACTAAACCGACTTTTATTAAATCAGTAGATCCGCTAATGCCAGTTAATGTACCAGCAGTTTGAACTACCAAATCTCCTTGATTTAGGATTCCCATCTCCTGTGCAATTTGCATTGCCAAACTAAAAGTTTTTGCTGTTCTTTCATCATTTTTAACTACTATGGGGGTAACTCCCCAAACAAGTTGCAATCTTCTCGCTACACTCCTCTCTGTAGTAGTTGCCAAGATAGGTGTAGGAGGTCTGAATTTACTTACATTTCGAGCAGTAGAGCCTGATTTAGTTAATGGGATTATTGCTCCTGCTTCAAGTTGTCTAGCTATATTACTTACTGCTGCACTAATAGCATTTGGGATCGTACTCGGTAAGTGGCTCTCAATAGATTTAAGTGGATAATCTCTTTCAATTCTTCTCGCTATGGTTGCCATCGTTTGTACTGCCTCTACAGGATAATCACCAACTGCTGTTTCGTTTGAAAGCATTACCGCATCTGTTCCATCCAGGATTGCATTTGCAACATCACTAACTTCGGCTCTTGTTGGTCTTGGATTCGATGCCATAGAATCAAGCATTTGAGTGGCTGTAATTATTGGGATACCCAATGTATTAGCTTTTCTTATTAATTCCTTTTGTAAAAGAGGAACTTCTTCAGCAGGCATTTCTACTCCCAAATCACCTCTTGCGACCATAACCCCATCACATAAGGGTAAAACAGTATCAATTTGATCAATTGCTTCAAATTTTTCTATTTTTGCGACTACAGGAGTTGAATGACCATTTTTGTTTATTAAATCTTTTATCTCGTTTATATCGGAAGGATTTCTTACGAAACTTAGGGCTATCCAATCAACTCCTTCAGATAAACCGAATTTTAAATCCTCTTTATCTTTTTCTGTTAATGCTTTTACTGATAATTGAACATCTGGGAAGTTTACACCTTTATTATTTGAAAGAACCCCTCCCACAGTTACCATACACTCTAATAGATTAGCTTTTATATCTACTTTTTCTACAATCATTTCTATTTTTCCATCATCTAAAAGTATTCTTTTTCCCTCGCTGACTTCTTTAGAAAGTTTGTCGTAGGTAACATTAGCAATAGCCTTTGAGCATTCAACTTCATTTGATGTCAGTATAAATTTATCACCTTTTTTAACTTTTACTGGACCATCTTTAAAACGACCTAATCTTATTTTAGGTCCTTGAAGATCCTGTAATATTCCAATATCTATATCTAGCTTTTTTGATACTTCTCTTATAGTTTTTATTCTCTCTGCATGATCTTTATGATCTCCATGTGAGAAATTTAATCTGAATGTTGTTACTCCAGCTTTAATTAAATCTGTAATTATCTTTTCAGACTGTGTTGCTGGACCAATTGTTGCAACTATTTTTGTTCTTCTTTTTAAATCTATATTCGACATATATAAATAATATTGCTAGATATAAATAAATTTACCATACCCAAAGTTAGTTATTTAAGTCATGGATTTTAAAACTTATCAGAAAAAAGCAAGAGAAACAGCACAATACCCAAATCTAGGTTCAAATAATATTTATCCAACTCTTGGTTTAGTTGGCGAAGCTGGTGAGGTTGCAGAAAAAGTTAAAAAAGTAATTAGAGATAAAAATGGAATATTTGATGATGAATCAAAACTAGGAATTAAAAAAGAGTTAGGAGATGTTTTATGGTACATATCAAATCTTTGTACAGAATTAAATTTTAATTTGGATGAAGTAGCCTTACAAAACTTAGAAAAATTAAAATTAAGAGTGGCTAAAGGTAAAATAAGCGGTTCTGGTGACGATCGATAATATTTAGCTATAACCTAAACTTGCATATTGGAGATTTGTAATTAAGTTTTGGATAACATTTAAAAGCAGAAAAGCTAATAAAGAAGAAATATCAAATCCACCTATTGGAGGAATAATACCCCTAAAAATATTTAAATAAGGATCTGTGATAGAGGTTAATGCAGACAAAATACCATTGCTCCAATCAATACCTGGAAACCAAGTAAGTAAAATTCTTATTATTAATATGAAAGAATAAATTGATAAAGTTTGACCTAAAACTGCAAAAATCTCTGATAACATCATTATTTCCTAATTTATATTATTCTAACATTTACTTATTATTGGTGCTTATTTTTTCTGCTTCCTATTTTTGAGAGATATTCATTACTCACAGCAAAAGTTTGAAAAAACTTTTCGGATAATGATAACCAATATGATCTACCGTCTTTTTGCTTACGTTTAACAATAAACTTCTTTTCTAATAATTCTTTAATATGATCATATGCCCCTGAACCTCGAAGAAGTATAAGATCTGATTGCAGGATCTTTTTTTTAATGGCTATTGTTGCCAATGTCCTTAATTCTGATGTTCTTAACTCAGAAGGCAGCAAATCCTCGACAAAGTCATTAAGACTTGATTTAAGCTCTAGAGAATAACTATTATTTAATTCATTTAGTACAATCGCGGAGTTTGGATTAGAGTATTTAATTCTTAGAACTTTAATTGAATCATTTATAGAGTTGATATCAGAATTAGTAATTTCTGAAAGATCCTTTTTTGTAATTGGCCTGCCTTTCAAATAAAGTACTGCCTCAATTTTGGTAACTAGAGATATATCAGAATGTTGCTTAGAAACTAGATCAGATTGATTAATTTTAGATACCTAAATCTTCCCTAATCTACCGTATATTTAATCTGATGCACCCAGGAATAACTTATAAGTATCGTTTTTAGTTTCATCCCAGTATTTATATCCTAAAATTTGGACAAAATTGTACCACTCTACAATTTCATTTTTATCGATTAAAACTCCTATAACTATTTTTCCTACATCTGCACCGTAATTCCTATAGTGGAATATACTAATCGACCAATTAGATTTCATATTTTTTAAGAAATTTATTAATGCACCGGGTCTCTCAGGAAATTCAAATCTGTATAACAATTCAACTAAATTGCTATTATTCATTTCTTTGAAATTCTGAGGGAGCCTTCCCCCTACCATATGTCTGAGATGATTTTTAGATAATTCATCATCACTTATGTCGATGAATGGATACTGAGATTTTTTAAATTCATCTAATAGGTTTTTTTTATCAGTTAATCCATAAACCTGTACCCCTACAAATATCTGTGCATTTATAGAGTTTGACATCCTATAACTAAATTCAGTTAAATTTCTATTATTTAGCAACTTACAAAAATCAATTAAACTACCAGCTCTTTCAGGAATCTCAACAGCCATCATTACCTCTTTACATTCTCCGAGCTCCGCTCTTTCTGCCACAAACCTAAGCCTCTCAAAGTTCATATTTGCTCCACATGCTATGGCAACCATTTTTTTATTTGAATGATTACAATTCAAAATATCTTTTTTTAATCCTGCAATTGATAGTGCTCCTGCCGGCTCTAATATCGATCTAGTATCTTCAAATACATCTTTTATTGCAGCACATATTTCATCTGTATTAACCCTAATCATCTTATCTATATATTTTCTTGCAATATCAAAAGTAATATTACCCACTTTTTTCACTGCAACCCCATCAGCAAACTGTCCTACCGATGATAATTCAACAATTTTTGATTCTTCTAAGGATTGTGACATGGCATCTGCATCCTCTGGCTCTACTCCAATTATTTTTACTTCAGGCCATATTTTTTTAATGTATAAAGATATTCCAGCTATCAATCCACCACCGCCTACTGCAATATAAATTGCATATGGTTTTTCTTTTAATTGATTTTCAAGTTCAATAGCTATAGTTCCCTGACCTGCTATTACATCTGGATCATCAAAAGGATGAATAAAACATAAATTACTCTCTTGACTAATCCTTATAGCTTCTTTATAAGTTTCATCATAATTATCTCCAAATAATATAACTTTTGCTTTTAAATTTTTTACAGCGTTTATCTTTACTAGAGGTGTCGTAATGGGCATTAATATCGTTGCTCGGCACTTCAACTTAATAGCACTAAGAGCAACCCCTTGAGCATGATTACCAGCACTAGATGTTATTACTCCCCTAGCAAGCTGTGATTTACTTAGCTTACTCATTTTGTTATATGCACCCCTTATTTTGAACGAAAAAACATCTTGAAGATCTTCTCTTTTTAAGAAAACTTCATTTTTAAGTGTATTACTTAAATTATTAGCCTTTTCTAGTGGTGTTTTTTTTGCTACCTCATAGACTTCAGCTTGAAGTATCTTTTCAAAATAATCATTCATATATATATTTTTAGCACTAAATTATTAATCTTATAAAACATTACATGATCTATTTCAACAAAAATACTCATTTTGCACCTCGGCGTTTTAGATTATATAGATACCTTTTTATATGTAATGCTTTTAAGTGAGCTAAGTCATCCTAATCAACTACATGGCTTAACTGTTTCACAATTAGAGGAAATTGCTTGTCAAATTAGAGAAAGACATCTTCAAGTAGTATCTACTAGCGGTGGACACCTTGGACCTGGATTAGGTGTAGTTGAGCTTACTTTGGCTTTATATCAAACTCTTGATCTTGATTTCGATAAGGTTGTTTGGGATGTTGGTCATCAGGGTTATCCTCATAAATTAATAACAGGCCGTTTTAGCCAATTTGACTCGCTTAGACAACAAAATGGAGTGGCAGGTTATCTTAAAAGGAGTGAAAGTAAATTTGACCATTTTGGAGCTGGTCATGCAAGTACATCAATCTCAGCTGCTTTAGGAATGGCAATAGCAAGAGATAGAAAAGGTGATAATTATAAATGTGTAGCTGTTATAGGTGATGGTGCATTAACAGGCGGAATGGCTTTAGAAGCTATAAATCATGCAGGACATCTGCCAAACACTCCATTAGTAGTAATATTAAATGATAATGATATGTCAATATCACCTCCAGTTGGAGCACTTTCATCTTATTTAAATAAGGTTAGACTAAGTCCCCCATTACAATTCTTATCAGATAGTGTCCAAGAAAGTGTAAAAAATATTCCGTTAATTGGTAAGGACATTCCAGAAGAATTAAAAAATATTAAAGGAAGCGTGAGACGTTTAGCTGTACCAAAGGTTGGAGCTGTTTTTGAAGAACTCGGTTTTACTTACATGGGACCAATAGATGGTCATGACATTGGAAATTTAATTAACACGTTTAACACTGCTCATAGACTAAAAAAACCAGTTCTTGTTCATGTAGTTACAACAAAAGGTAAAGGGTATCCTTATGCAGAGGCAGATCAAGTTGGGTATCACGCACAATCTGCGTTTGATCTTACTACTGGCAAATCAATTCCATCAACAAAACCAAAGCCTGTTAGTTATAGTAAAATTTTTGGTCAAACATTATTAAAAATATGTGAACAAGATAGCAAAGTTATTGGTATAACAGCAGCAATGGCTACAGGTACTGGATTAGATTTATTGCAAAAAAATATTCCAGATCAATATGTAGATGTAGGAATAGCTGAGCAACATGCAGTTACTCTTGCAGCAGGAATGTCGTGCGATGGTCTAAAACCTGTTGTGGCAATATATAGTACTTTTCTTCAACGTGCTTTTGATCAACTAATCCATGATGTAGGTATACAAAATTTACCTGTATCTTTCGTCCTTGATAGAGCTGGTATAGTCGGAGCTGACGGTCCTACTCATCAAGGTCAGTACGATATAAGTTATATGAGATCCATTCCTAATTTTGTCTTAATGGCACCAAAAGATGAGTCCGAGCTACAGAGAATGTTAATAACATCAATTAATCACAAAGGACCAACAGCCCTAAGAATACCGAGAGGTTCTGGATTAGGTGTCGCTGTAATGGATGAAGGATGGGAACCTCTAAATATTGGTGAAGCTGAAATATTAGAAGATGGAAATGATGTTTTAATTATTGCTTATGGTTCTATGGTTGCTTCAGCCATTGAAACATCAAGGATATTAAAGGATAAAAAAATAAATTCTTGCATTGTTAATGCAAGATTTGTAAAACCTCTTGATAAAAACCTTTTTATCCCCTTAGCAAGTAAGATTAAGAAGGTAGTAACTATGGAAGAAGGAACATTAATTGGTGGTTTTGGTTCCGCAATTGTTGAGTTACTTAATGATAATGAAATAAATATTCCTGTATACAGGATAGGTATTCCAGATGTTTTAGTTGATCATGCATCACCTGATCAGAGTAAAGAAAAATTAGGTCTTATGCCTGATCAGATGGCTGATAAAATTATTGATAAATTTAAATTAAATAATTAAAAATTTAATGAATCAATTTTTTTTATAAAACACCACGAGATGCTAATCCTAGGATGGCGCCTATTCCAAAGATGTGACCTAGACAGTTAGCTCCAACAACAGATGCGTGACTTAAGCCACCATAAAATTTTGAATTAGGTATTTCAAAACCCTCATTTGGTTTTCTTATAGTTGCTCTTGCAATTGCGTAAGCAAAAACATTACATGCAATCATTACAACGGCACACTTTGGAGACCATTCGAATGTTGCTGGAGCAGAAGCAGCTGCAAATAATGTAGTAAGCATAAAAATTCGTTATTTTTATATATTCTCTAATACTTTTTCCTAAAAAACACAAAATTGTTAAAGGTCTTAAGAGTTGTTTACTTCTAAGTTATTTAAGATCCTCATAAATCCAAACAATATGACAAAATCGCTTACTGTTAAGAAAGATTCTGCTAAACCATGTAGAAAGTCAACCTCAACAAGGGTTTTATCGTAGTAATTTAAGGTGAATATAGATATCAATATAGTTATTAATACGAATAAAACTGTTAATGAAAAGCCAGTTTTTATAAATTTATTAACATATTTGATTTTATATAAGTAATACAAAAAAATTACATATGGAACTATTGATACTGCGAACAATGCTGTGTTATCAATTGATCCCAATTTTCCTATAAATTTTAAAAATAAATCATTCATAAGTATTTGTAGCTCTAAAGATTTTTATAGAAGCTAAGGCTAATGTTGAATTTCCTATTAATGTAAATATCCCTTGAAGTGTTACTAACCCATATAATGCATCTTGATTATCATAAATATGCCAAGTTATAGCACACATAGCTCCTATTAAGTTTGGAATCATAGCGATGCTAAACCAAAAAAATAAATTGTATTTTTTATATGTAGAAATTTTATATATGACAAATATGGCAAAAATCCATTCAATGACTGATGAGATATGTATTAACCAAGTTCCAAATGATAGTTCGTGCAAAATTTATATTTTTTTCTTTAATACGTTAAGTACTTCCTTAGCATGATTTAGAGGTAAAACACTAATCCATCTATAAGAAATTTGTCCATTTGGAGAAATTAAGAAAGTATTTCTATCTGAGAATGGCGGAATCCAAGAACCATATTTATCACTGATAATTCCGTCAGGATCAGATAATAATGTGTAATTTATTGATTTTTCGCTACAGAAACTTTCATGAGAATCTTGATTGTCTGCACTGATACCAACAATTTCTGCATTATATTTTGAAAAATCTTTTTTTAATTCTGAAAAACCTTTAGCTTCAAGGGTGCAACCAGCTGTAAAATCTTTTGGATAAAAATAAATAACAAGCCACTTACCTTCAAAATCACTTAATTCCCAGACTTTTTTTATTTTAATGTTTTTATTAAAACCTTCTAGATGAAAATTTGGTGCTAAGTCACCAACCTCAGGAGCAAAGTCAAATGCTAATGCTGAATTAAAATTAATTAAAAGAAAAAATGATATAAATACACTAATAACTAAATTTCTCATCAAATTTAGAATTTTTTCAAATCAACTCCATTTGATTTAGCAAATTTATCCAATCCGATTTTTTGTACAGATTTTAGGGCTTTAGTGCTAATTCTTATATTTACCCATTTTTTCCCTTCTTCCCACCAAAGCCTTCTCTTTTGAAGATTAACTTGCTGTAATTTTTTTGTACGAATATGTGAGTGGCTTACAGCCATCCCGTTATTAGCTTTTGCTCCAGTAAGTTCGCAAACTCTTGACATATCTTTTGAGTTGTATCTTAAAAAATTTTAACATACAGCTTAAGTTGTTGAATTAAGCAATTCTGAAATTAATTCAGCATTATTGTTTTGTAATTTAATTATCTGTTCTTGATCTAATCCACCAACAGATAGTTTAGCCATATCGTAAACTTGATTCGCAATTTTTGTTGCTAGTTGATTTTCAACAGGTTCTTTTTTATCAATAATTATTTTATTACCTGTAATTTTATTAAGGCCAACAATAAGTGGATGATCTTTATTAATTAAAAGGACATGATATTCAGGTAAACCCGGCATCTTTTGTTCCATGTAAGCTCCCATATCATTAATTCTTCTCATTTGCTCTGGAAGCAAAATCATTGCTGGAGGAGCACCTTTGCTTGAAAGTGACTGAACTTTAACTGTTACTTTCTCATTATTAAGTGCTTTAACTATCGTATCTCTAAGATTTTCTGTATTTGATTTGCCATCCTTATCTACTATTTCTTTAGATTCCTTATCTTCTAGTTCATTAATTTCTGAATCAACTCTTTGGAATTGATAATCTTCATTCTTACTTTCTAACCATGGTAGAAATTGTGCATCAATTAAAGGATCTGATTTAATAACTTCTTTGTTATCAGATAAACAGATATTTAATGCACTAGACTGAGCAATCAAATCTGAACAGTAAATTATTTTTTTAGAATCGATTATCTTATTTCTTTCTTTGTAACTTGCGAGAGTAGTAAAGTATTTATCATTTAATTTGATAAGGGATTTATTTTCAATATCCTGAGTTACGTCTTTTTCTGAATTGATAATTGTTTCAAAAATTATACTTTTATCTACTAAATCAGCAAATTTCTCATCTTCGATAGCACCAATTTTAATAAAAGCAGAGATGGAATCCCAAACTTCAGCATAAAATTCTGGAGAATTTTTTATCAAATCCTTTAATTTATTAGCAATTTTTTTTGAGATAAATGATGATATAGACCTTACCTTCCTATCTGTTTGTAATGCACTTCTACTAACATTTAAGGGTATATCCGTAGAATCTATAACCCCTCTTAGAGGCAAAAGATATTTTGGTACTATCTCTTTAATTGAATCACTTACAAATACTTGATTGCAAAATAGTTTTATTTCTCCCTTTTCCCAATCGGCTCTGCCAGATAACTTAGGAAAATACAATATACCTTGTATGTCATATGGATAGTCTGTATTTAAATGTATCCATAACAGTGGGTCCCCTTGAAAAGGATAAAGGTATTTATATAACTCAATATAATCTTCATCTTTTAATTCACTAGGTTGTTTTCTCCAAGGAGGATTTTTCTTGTTAATTGTCTCACCTTCTAATAAGACATCAATTGGCATAAAGTCACAATATTTTTTTATTAATGATTTAATCCTTTCAGGCTCAATAAACTCTTTTTCTTCTTCTAAAAGGTGAAGTATCACATCTGTGCCAATTGTCTCTCTTTCTGATTCCTCTAAAGTGAAATTTGGCGATCCATCACAAGACCATTTGAATGCCTTTGATTCCCCAATAGCGGATTTAGTTAATATATCAACTCTATCTGCCACCATAAAACTTGAATAAAAGCCAAGTCCAAAATGACCTATAAATTCATCATTATCTTTTTTGTATTTTGTTAGAAATTCTTCTGCGCTAGAGAATGCTACTTGATTTATGTACTTCTTAATTTCATCATCATTCATTCCAATTCCATTATCGGAAATCGTCAGCGTATTTTTCTCACGGTCAATTGTTATTTTTACTTGAGCCTCTTCAGTATTTTCACAATCACCCGCCATAGAAGCCATTCTTCGCTTACTTATTGCGTCTACACCATTACTTACAAGCTCTCTTAAAAATATTTCATGGTCAGAATAAACTGCCTTTTTGATAATTGGGAAAATATTTTCGGTATTAATACGAATTTCGCCTTTTTCCATTAAAAAAAAAATTAAACATATAAATCCTATTTCTTAAAAACTAGTTAATCAAGTTTAATTAGGAGTATTGTCCGAACAATATATTAATTAAGAACTTAAATTAATAATTAAACGGTTTTATTTAACCCAAAAAATCTCATTACAGTTATTCTCTCTCATTATTTGATTAGCTTTAGCTAAGTCATTACAAGGATTTAAATGTAAGACAGCAATATTTCCACTTTTCTGAAGTTCTTTTTGCTCATTCATACCTTTATCTAATAAATAAGAATCTTTAAACATTAATAAAATCTTTTTCCTCTCTTTCTTTTCATCCTTAATTAAATTTCTTAAAACATCTATTGAAATTGTAAATCCAATACCATTTAACATTTTCTCATTTGGACTAAAGAATCTAACCAGTTCATCATATCTTCCACCTTTTGCTATCACGTATTTATTATTATCACTTTCACTTATAAGTTGAAAAACTATTCCTTCATATAAATTCAAGTGGGGCTGAAAAGTCGGATCAAGTTGTAATTTAACACCATATTTACTTGATATTTTTGATAATATTTCAAATAAAAAATTTAAATCATCTAGAGTTTTACTAGCTCCAAATATACTTGTCAATTTTTTTAATATTGCAATTGGTTCTCCTCTTGTGAACAATAAATCTTTCAGAATATATTTATCCTCCTCATCTATTCCTAATTTCGATAATTTGTCTTGATCAAAATTAACCAAACTTTTCTTAATTTCTTCAAAATTATTATTCTTATACTTATTCAAGATCAAGTCCATTATTTTTGTGGTACTAACTAGTAGACATAAATTACAATCATCCTTCAAATTAATATTGTCTATGGAATCAAACAAAATATTGATAACTTCAATTTCGGGATATTTTGTGTCATATCCAATTAATTCGATCCCACTCTGTAGTTTCTCTTGCAACTTAAACGAATTTTTATTATTTTCTTTTTTATCGAAGACCATTCCGTTTGTGAATAATCTTATTGGTCGTTTCTTATTTATTAATCTAGTAGATGACAATTTGACAATAGATGTTGTCATTTCCGGCCTTAGACATAATGAATTATTACTTACTATTCCAACAACCTCATTCTCTTCAATAAAACCACGACCTTTTATCGTCTCTAAAGTATTTATAAATGAAGGGGAGACTTCCTCATAACCCCATAGTTTATAAATATTATTTAAATTATTTATGATATTGGAGTTATTCCTTACATCTACTAATTTAATTTCCTTTATATCAGTCATTTTAATATTTAACGGTTCTTACGTATAAAGATTTTTATTAAATGGAGAAACATTACCTAGTTCTTTTTTTAATTCTTTCTCAATGCTGGGGGAACATCCAAGAATTCTTCCTGAACTTAAATTAAATTCACCTGATGGATAATCCGAAATAGTTCCACCTGCCTCATTAACAATAATAGCACCGGCTGCTAAGTCCCAAACCTCTAATCCCCTTTCCCAGTATCCATCTACCTTTCCAGCTGCAACAAATGCAAGATCTACTGCTGCTGCTCCTCCTCTTCTAACTCCTCTAGTTTTATGTGTTAGGTAACAAAATTCTGCATAATTATTATCCTCTACCTCAAACCTGTCATAAGCAAAACCGGTAACAAGTAAACTATCAGAAAGGTTAATAGGACTCGATACTTTAAGTTTACTATCATTGCAAAACGATCCTAATCCTATACAGGCAGAATATAATTCATTTAAATATGGTACTGATATAGCTCCTATAATTGGCTTATTTTTATATACAAGACCGATAGAAGATCCAAAAAAAGGATAGCCATGGGAATAATTAGTTGTACCGTCTAATGGGTCTATACACCATGTTAAATCTGAGGATTTATTTAATTTCCCAGTTTCCTCTGCATGGATAGATATATTGGGTGTTTCTTCCAATAAATATTCTTTTATTTTATTTTCAACTTCCAAATCTACATTCGTTACAAGATCTCCTTTTCTCCCTTTAGATGAAATTTTTTGTATTTTATTATAATTAATCTTTAAAATTTCATTACCAATTTGAGCAGAATTTTTGGCTATTTCATACAACCTGGGTAAGCTTATTTGGTTTACAAGTTCTTCTATTTCGCTCAGTTCAAACATAATTAATCTTCCTCAAATTCCCAAGGTGGAGCAACTCTTGTATTACCACTTCCAAAATATTGACCAAATTGCAAATCATAAACTTCATCTTCGTAAGTTGTTTCTACTTCAAGATCTGCTGAGGCCTTAGCAACACAAAGTAGTGCATAACCTTTATCTTTTAAGGCTTGAGAAACTCCCATTGCCTCAGGTTGTTTCAATTCACCAGATATTATTTTAACTGCGCAACTTGTACAGCAACCATTTCTACATGAAAATGGAAGCTTAAAACCTTTTTTTTCGAATTCCTTAAGAATATACTCATCACTATTAACCTCCTCTCGGTAGACCTTTCCGGTTTCTTTATTTTTAATCGTGACTGTGAAAGTCTTCTTCAAATAACTTTCCTCAAAAATGGGATGATAAAGGGTTAAAATAGTTTTCTTGGGAGAGGTGGCCGAGTGGTTGAAGGCGCAGCACTGGAAATGCTGTATAGGGGCAACTTTATCGAGGGTTCGAATCCCTCTCTCTCCGTTCTAGTTTAGTTGATTTTGGTTAATTACATCAACAAACCCTCTGAAAAGGTTACCTCTAAATTGATAGTAAGCAGTTTGTCCGGTTATAAATAATCTTATTTATTTAAATTAAGTTGAAAATATTTGATTTTTACTATTATATGTAAATATCAAAGATATAAATTGATTTAATTATTAGTAAATTTTGCTTTAATTTAGCAATCTACAATCATGGGGCAAATAGTTGGAATTGATTTAGGTACTACTAACTCTGTTGTTGGAGTTATAGAAGCTGGTCGTCCAATTGTAATTGCAAATTCTGAAGGGTCTAGAACTACACCTTCAATAATTGGTTTTACAAAAGACAAAGAAATTTTAATAGGCGAACAAGCAAGAAGACAACTTGTTTTAAATCCAAAGAATACCTTTTATAACTTAAAAAGATTCATTGGTAGCGACTGGGACGAATTAGATGATACAAGTATTTCTGTTCCTTATAATGTCAAAGCAAATAATACTGGAAGTGTAAGGGTTCTTAGTCCAAATACACAAAGAGAGTATGCTCCTGAAGAGCTAGTCAGCTCATTAATTAGAAAATTAATTAATGATGCTGAAACATATTTAGGAGATACTGTTGACTCTGCTGTTATTACAGTTCCCGCCTATTTTAATGAATCTCAAAGGCAAGCCACAAAGGATTCAGCAATATTGGCGGGTATCAAAGTAGATAGAATCCTAAATGAACCCACTGCAGCTGCTCTTGCTTATGGCTTTGAAAAAAGTTCTTCTAATAATGTTTTGGTATTTGATTTAGGCGGAGGAACGTTTGATGTTTCATTATTAAAAATTTCAAATGGTGTATTTGATGTAAAAGCCACCTGTGGAGATACCCAATTAGGAGGAAATAATTTTGACTCAAAAATAGTAGATTGGCTTGCTGAAAGATTTCTTGCAAAACATGATATTGATCTTAGAAGGGATAGACAAGCTTTGCAGAGATTAACTGAAGCCGCTGAAAAAGCTAAATGTGAATTATCAGGATTACAAAAAACAAAAATATCATTACCTTTTATCACAACAAGTAAAGAGGGGCCATTACATATTGAGGAGACTTTAAATAGAAAAATATTTGAATCCTTATCTCAGGATCTATTAGACAGATTATTAGAGCCTGTGCAAATAGCCCTAGATGACTCTGGATGGAACGCAGAAGATATAGATGAGGTAGTTCTGGTAGGTGGTAGCACAAGAATCCCAATGGTTCAACAATTAGTCAAGACTCTTGTTCCTAATGACCCCTGTCAATCAGTTAATCCAGATGAAGTTGTTGCAATTGGTGCTGCTATACAATCCGGAATAATAAGTGGTGATTTACAAGATTTACTTCTAAATGATGTTACGCCCTTATCCTTAGGTTTAGAAACCATTGGTGGTCTTATGAAGATACTTATTCCTCGTAATACACCTATACCAGTAAGGCAATCTGATGTTTTTAGTACATCAGAAGCTAATCAATCTTCAGTGGTTGTTCAAGTAAGACAAGGTGAAAGACCATTGGCTTCTGAAAATAAATCCCTTGGCAAATTTAGGCTATCAGGAATACCTCCAGCACCTAGAGGAATTCCACAAGTACAGGTTGCATTCGATATTGATGCTAATGGTCTTTTAGAAGTTAGTGCAACGGATAGAACAACAGGAAGAAAGCAAACAGTTACAATTTCAGGAGGCTCGAATTTAAATGAGCAAGAAATTAATTCGATAATTGAAGAAGCTAAAACAAAAGCAAATGAAGACAGAATGATAAGATCTGTCATTGATAGAAAAAATAGTGCTTTAACTCTTATTGCGCAAGCTGAGAGAAGACTTAGAGATGCTTCTCTAGAATTTGGACCTTATGGAGCTGAAAGACAACAACGTGCTGTCGAATTAGCTATTGAAGATGTTGAAGAATACATAAATGATGATGATCCTCAAGAATTAGAAATTTCAGTAAGTGCTCTCCAAGAAGCATTATTTGGATTAAACAGAAAATTTGCATCAGAAAGGAAAACTGATAATAATCCATTACAGGGTATTAAAAATACATTTGGATCATTGAAGGATGAACTGTTTTCAGACGATTATTGGGATGATGATCCTTGGGATAATCAAATGAATAGAAATTATCGAAATTCGAGGTATGGTGATTCTAGGGATGATGATCCATGGGACAATGACTATTTCCTCTAAAAAAGATTATTTGTCGATTTTGGGTTTATCCAATGATTTCGACGATAAAGAACTAAAAAAAGCATTTCGAAGAGAAGCAAGAAAATGGCATCCTGATTTAAATAAAAATGATTTAAATGCAGAAGAAAGATTTAAATTGATTAATGAAGCATATGAATACCTTCGTGATCCCAATAAAAGAAATAAAAATTCAGATGTAAATATTCAGGAAGATTACGAAAATAATAATTTCAAAACAGGTTTTCCTGATTTTCAAGACTATCTTGATTCATTATTTGGATATGAATATAACGTTAATAATAAATACGAATATACTGATGAACCACTTGATGATGAATCAACGAATCTAGAAAATGATGAATTTAATAATTACGATTACCCTACAACATCTCCCGAAGAACCCCCTCCAGTTAAACTCCATAAAGATATAGAAACAATTATTGAATTAACTCCTGATGAGGCCTTAAATGGAGCTTCAATATTAATCGAACTTGAAGATCAAACTATGGTTGAAGTTGATACACCTCCTTTTGCTGGAGATGGTTGGCGATTAAGACTTGAAAATATTGCAAGGGGCGGAAAAGATCATTATTTACAGTTAAAGGTTCAAACGGAAAGTGGACTAAGAATTGATGGTTTAAGAGTTATTTATAAATTAGAGTTGTTTCCTCATGATGCACTTCTTGGTTGTGCAGTAGAGGTTCCTACCCTTGATGGGAATGTAACCCTTCAAGTGCCTCCAAAATCATCCACCGGGAGAATGTTACGTTTAAAGGGTAGAGGTCTAACATTCGAGGATAATGTAGGTGATCAATATGTTGAAATCTTAGTAGTAATTCCTGCTGATATCAATGATGAAGAAATTGCATTGTATACAAGATTACAAGAATTATCACTTTCTGATTCCTAATCAAATAATATATATAGAAAATACTATTTTATGAATATTTACGTTCTTTTATATAATTCAGGAACAGATAAAGAAGGAATTCACTCAATTGAACTTAAAGGAAGAACTATAGTACTAATGTTTGAGGACAAGGATGATGCAACTAGATACTGTGGACTGCTAGAGGCTCAAGATTTTCCTTTACCTACAGTTGAAATGATTGATATAGAGGAAATTAGAGAGTTCTGCATTAAGTTGGATTACGAATGTAAACTTGTAGAGAAAAATTTTGTTCCTAAAACCTCCGAAGACAGGTTACTAATATCTCCGCCTCAAAAAAATCTTGAGGTGGAAAATTGGGAGGAGAATGTAGATAATCAAGCAAAAATTGATATAAACACCATTAAGGAAAACCTAGAAAAGTTGCTTTAAGGATTAAAATACAAATAATTAAAAAAATAAAAAAATGACAAAGGCATTATTTGAAACAGAAGCAGGAAATATTAATATTGAATTTTTCTCTGAGGACGCACCTAATACAGTTAATAACTTCACGAAATTGATAAGTGATGGTTTTTATGATGGTCTTGCATTTCACAGAGTTATTCCTGGATTTATGGCCCAGGGTGGATGCCCAAATACTCGTGATGGAGCATCTGGTATGCCTGGAACTGGAGGCCCTGGATACAAAATTAAATGCGAAATAAATTCAAATAAGCATCTTAAAGGATCACTTTCTATGGCACATGCAGGAAAGGATACTGGCGGTAGTCAATTTTTTATAGTTTATGAACCACAACCGCATCTTGATGGAGTTCATACTGTTTTTGGAAAAACAGATGATATGGATGTAGTTCTTAAACTAACTAACGGTTCAAAAATACTAAAGGCAACTCTAAAGTAAATAATCTTAGTCTTCAAAAACAATACTAAATGTCTCTTTATCTAGATTAAATTTTCTAGTAGATGAATATAGAATTTCATTATTAAAAGTAAATTTCGTATTGATAAGTTTGATGCTACTTTTTGGATGTAACGCTTGTTCAATATTTCTAGAAACAATAATCCCAATTTTTGTACTATGTTCGTATTTGGATAAAAACTCAATAAATAATTCTATATTTTTTATTTCTAGATCAGTAATGTTTGAATCAGTTCTATTTTGATCATGTAAAATTCGCCAAACTAATTTTGGTCGATTCCAAAAAGCCAATAATCTCGGAGTACTTTCAAGTTTAATATTAATGTTTTGATCATTACAGAATTTAATTACTTTATTTTTTATTGGAACTAAGTCTATAGATCTATAATTACCGTCAAGAAAAATAGATATAAATGGGTCGATATTCATTGAATTAGAATTATCTTCATCAATCATGTGGCCTAGCTTCGTTTTCTTTACACTCAAATATTCAGCATTATTATCATTTGGACAAATAACTAATGGAACTCTCTCAATAACTTCTATTCCATAACCGCCTAATCCAGCTATTTTTCTTGGATTGTTTGTTAGTAATTTTAATTTTTTTATCCCAAGATCAGTTAATATCTGAGCTCCAACTCCATAATTTCTGAGATCTGCAGGAAATCCTAGTTTTTCATTAGCTTCCACTGTATCTAATCCACCATCCTGCAAACTATAAGCTTTTAATTTATTTATAAGACCAATACCCCTACCTTCTTGCCTCAAATAAACAACAACTCCCTCTTCCTCCTTTTCTATTCTTGATAAAGCGGCCTCTAACTGAGGTCTACAATCGCAACGCAATGATCCAAAAGCATCACCCGTTAAGCATTCTGAATGCATTCTTACTAATACAGGTTCACTTAATTTTGAAGATTTTTGTTTAACTAATGCGACATGTTCTGAACCATCAAGTTCATTAATATATCCGTAGGCTTTGAAATTTCCAAAAATACTTGGTAGAACAGCATCTGATTTTCTGAAAACAAATCTCTCAGTTTGAAATCGATAACTAATTAAATCAGCTATTGATATTAATTTCATGCCCCACTGTTTTGCGTATTCTTTAAGTTGCGGAAGTCTTGACATGGATCCATCAGGATTTTGTATTTCACAAATTACTCCAGCAGGATATAGACCTGACATTGCTGCAATATCTACCGCTGCTTCTGTATGACCTGCTCGTTTTAAAACCCCACCTTTTTTTGCTCTTAATGGAAATATATGTCCTGGCCTTCTTAAATCCTCAGGCTTTGTATTAGGATTTATTGCAACTTGAATTGTCTTAGCTCTGTCTTCGGCTGAAATACCAGTAGATACATTATTTTCAGGACCAGCATCAATTGATATCGTAAAAGCTGTTTGATTTTCATCAGTATTTCTATCTACCATTAATGGCAAATCCAATGAGTCAAGTTTTTCACCTTGCATAGCAAGACATATAAGACCCCTTCCTTCTGTAGCCATAAAATTAATTTGTTGAGGAGTAGCAAACTGAGCCGCACAAATCAGATCACCTTCATTTTCTCTTCTTTCATCATCTACCACGATTATGCATTCACCATTCCTTATTGCGGCTAGTGCATCACTGATAGGATCAAATTCAATTTTAAAACTTTCATTTATATCCAAAATTGTTCCATTATTTGATTTGGGACTTGTTTCTTTCATTATTCCTATCAATATAGAAAAATAGTGTGTTAGTTATCCTAAATTCAACACTTTATAATCCTATCTCAAAGTCTGCCAATTCAAAGAAATGAATGTTGCAATAGTAGGTGCTACTGGTTACGGCGGTATTCAAGCAGTAAATCTTTTAAAGAAGAATAAAAACTATAAAATCTCATTTTTAGGAGGTAATAAAACATCCGGATCAAAATGGAATGATAATTTTCCGTTTATTTATCTTGAGGATGATCCCTATATAGAAGAAATTTCCATTGCGAAAATCTCCAATAAAGCTGATATTGCCTTGCTTTGTTTACCAAATGGAATATCTTCTACTTTGACAAGAAAATTATTAGATAGAGGAGTAAAAGTTATTGATTTATCAGCTGATTATAGGTATAAGTCTTTAGATAAATGGAAAAAAATATATTCCAAAGAAGCTGCTATTTATAAAAGAAATGATGATGATTTATGTAAAGAGGCGGTTTATGGCCTTCCTGAAATAAATAAAGAAGCTATTTCAAAAGCAAGATTAATTGCATGTCCAGGATGTTATCCAACATCAGCTCTTATTCCATTAGCTCCTTTGTTATCGCAGGGTATTATAGAAAATGATGGTATTGTAATTGATTCTAAAAGCGGAACTTCTGGAGGGGGTAGAGAACCTAATCAAAAGTTGCTTTTATCAGAATGTGGAGAAGGACTATCTGCCTATGGATTGATAAACCACAGACATACGTCAGAAATAGAACAAATAGCATCTTCAATATCGGGAAATAGCATTGAACTGCTATTTACTCCTCATTTAATTCCAATTTCAAGAGGTATGCATTCGACTATATATGGGAGATTGAGAGATCCAGGTTTGACTTCTGATGATTGCAGAATTCTTTTGGATAATTTCTATAGAAATTTTAATAATATTAAAGTCTTACCTGTAGATATATACCCCTCAACCAAATGGGTTAAAAACACAAACCAAATTATCATATCTGTAAAAGTTGATAGTCGAAATGGAAGGATTATTATTTTATCTGTGATTGATAATTTGTTAAAAGGTCAGACAGGTCAAGCTATTCAAAATTTAAATATTATGAGCGGATTTTCAATAGATGATGGTCTTGAGTTAACTAATAATTTTCCGTAAAGCGCCTTATCAAATAGCCAGCATGCGAGATTGAATGAGGTAAAATTATATGCTCGAGTATTTGAATTTTTTTAGAAAGTTTTTCAACATTGTCTTCATTTGAAATTGGCAATGCAGCTTGCATTATAAGAGAACCACTATCTACCTCCTCCTCAACATAATGCACTGAACAACCTGTAATTTTGGAACCATTTAATAAAGATTCCTTAATTGCAGAACCCCCTTTATATGCAGGAAGTAATGACGGGTGAATATTTATTATTTTGTTCTTAAATTTATTGATAAAGAAAGGAGAGACAATTTTCATCCAGCCTGCCATTACAATTAGTTCAACATCGTAATTAATTAAAGTATTTATAATTTCTAATTCAAATAGCTTTTTTTGCGCAAAGTCTTTACCCCTAATTATTTTGTGAGGTATTTTTACACTTTCAGCTCTTTTTATACATCCTGCATCATCTTTGTTAGTTATAAGAACTTTTATATCTATATCTAATTCTCCTTTTTCTGAGAGATTAATTAACTCCTGAAAGTTTGATCCTTTCCCAGAAGCCATTACACCTATTTTTAATTTTGGTGAAAATCTTCTAAATTCAGATATCTCAGGCGAAATTATGTATTTAATTGATTTATCCAAATTTTTTATTTTATCCAATGATAAATTCATATGAAATAAAAAAAACCCTATATTTTATTTGTTTATATTCAATAACATATTTATTTGAAGATAAAATTTAAACAAATTTAAATGATTCAAATCTATGTACTATTCGTTTAGATATAATTAAATAATAAATAAAAGAAACAAATATATAAAATGATTGGAGATTTAAAATCTTGGGATAAATTCTGTAATTATCTTTGGTTTGATAAAAAATTAAATATTTGGTTAGACATAAGCAAAATTAATTACACAAATGAAGAGATAAAAAAAATTGAAGATAAATTTATAGATGTTTTTTCATCAATAAAAGAATTAGAAAATGGTGCAATCTCAAATATTGATGAAAATAGACAAGTTGGACATTATTGGCTTAGAAATCCATCAATTTCTCCATCTTCAAAAATAGGAGAGGATATTAGTGCAGAAATTAATGAAATCTCTGAATTTGGAAAACAAATTTTAAATGGAAAAATTAAGAATAAGAATAATAAGAACTATACTGATGTTCTATGGATAGGAATAGGTGGAAGTGGATTAGGCCCATTACTTATTACAGAGTCATTGCAGAAGTGCTCTATTGGATTAAATTTTTCCTATATCGATAATATTGATCCTTTTTTAATTAACGAAAAGTTAGAAGAGTTATCTGAAAAATTATCCACAACATTATTTGTAGTAGTAAGCAAATCAGGTGGTACACCTGAACCTAGAATTGCTATGGAAATTATCAAAAGTCATTGCGAATACAATTCTCTTGAATGGAATTCAAATGCTATAGCTATAACTATGAAAGATAGTAAGTTATTTAAAAAAGCCACTTCTGAAAATTGGTTAAAAATATTTAATTTACAAGAATGGGTTGGAGGAAGAACTAGTATTACAAGCTCTGTGGGATTACTTCCATTAGCTCTTATTAATGAAAATATATTTGAATTCATTAGAGGTGCATCATTAATGGATGAGGCTACACGTACAACTAATTTTAAAAATAATCCCGCAGCATTATTATCATCTGCCTGGTATTTAACAGGAGATGGCCTTGGAAAGAGAGATATGGTCGTTTTACCTTATAGAGATAGGTTACAGGTATTTAGTAAATATCTTCAACAATTAGTAATGGAATCATTAGGTAAGAAATTTAATAGGAATGGTGAAATAGTTAATCAAGGTATTTCAGTTTTTGGTAATAAAGGATCTACAGATCAACATGCTTATGTTCAGCAACTGAGAGATGGTATTGATAACTTCTTTTGTATTTTTATTGAATTATTAGATTCTCCAACGACTAATATTTTTGATAAAAAAGAGAATCCTAAAGAATATCTTTCTGGTTTTTTGCAAGGAACCAGATCTGCACTTTCTAGTGAAAATAGACAGAGTATTACCATAACATTAGAAAAATTAAATTGTTTATCACTAGGTGCATTAATCGCTTTATTTGAAAGGGCTGTATCCTTCTACGCTGAATTAGTAAATATAAATGCATATGATCAACCTGGAGTTGAAGCTGGAAAGAAAGCAGCTGCAAATATTATTGAGTATCAACAAAAAGTAAGAAATTTATTAGACGAAGGAGGAGAATATTCTATGAGTGACTTAACATCATTATTTGAGAATTCAGTAAATGAACCTATATTTTTCATACTTCGTGAAATGTGTTTCGGTAATGATGATTATTTAGTTAAGGGTGATTGGTCAAATCCAAATTCATTAGTTATTAAAAAAAATAATACTTAAACAACAATATTCATAATTTTTCCTTTAACAATAATTATTTTTCTTATTTCCTTATCATTAATCCATTTCAATATATTAGGTCTTTTAAGAGTCAATTCCTTAATTTGATCTTCATTCATTTCATTATTAATATTTATTTTATCTCTAACTTTTCCATTCACTTGAATTACTAGTTCATATGAATCTTCTTTTAATACTTCGGCATTAAATGAAGGCCAGTGTTCTAAATGAACAGAATTTTTAAATCCTATGAGATGCCATATCTCTTCAGAAATATGTGGTGCAAATGGAGCCAACAAAATACAAAAAGTTTTTAAAGCATCTTTTTTTAAATTACTGTTTACATCATTAATGGAAATTGATAATGAATTATAAAACTTCATTAGTTCTGAAATTGCAGTGTTAAATTGGTTATTTAATATATCATTTGAAATTTCTTTTATAGCAATGTTCATTGACTTTATTAAAGTTTTTTCTTTATCTGGATAGGACTTACTTTTACTATTTATATCTTTTGCACAATTTATATAAAGCTTCCAAATCCTGCTTAAAAATCTAAATTGTCCTTCAACATCTGTATCTCCCCATTCCAAATCTTTTTCTGGTGGTGCTTTAAATAATATAAACATTCTTGCTGTATCTGCTCCATATTTTTTAATTACTGATTCAGGATCTATTCCGTTATATTTTGACTTAGACATCTTCTCGAAAAGAACTTCTAGTTTTGAATTGTCAATTGGATCTGTTGGATTTGATAGGTCAGTGATATCGGAAGGAGAAACATATTTACCCGTTTTATTGTTTTTATAGGCTGCGGCCTGCACCATTCCTTGAGTTAATAGCTTTTTGAATGGTTCATCAATTTCAAATAGATCGTTATCTCGCAAGGCTTTCGTGAAAAATCTTGCATATAACAAATGCAATATTGCATGCTCTACTCCTCCAACATATTGATCTACAGGCAACCATTTATTAATTTCTATTTTTTCAAATGGCTTAGTTGTACATTTTGACGATGGATATCTTAAAAAATACCAAGACGAACACATGAAGGTGTCCATAGTATCAGTTTCTTTTCTTGCAGCTATTCCACATTTTGGACATGTTGTATTTATCCATTTATTATTTTCACCTAAAGAATTAATCTTATTAGCCGAGATTTCTATATCTTTTGGTAAGGAAAGAGGTAATTCGGATTGGTTTAAAGGAACAGATCCACACTTTTTACAATTAACTATTGGTATTGGACATCCCCAATATCTTTGTCTAGATATTAACCAATCTCTTAGACGATATTGAATCTTATTTTTGGCCCATCCTTTTTTTACTCCTTCCTCGGAAATTTTTAATTTAGCAATATTATTTTCTATACCATCGTATTGATTAGAATTAATAAGATATCCATTTTCTACATAAGCTTTATCAAGCTCATTAGATGATTCACTTTTATCTTTTATAATTACCTGTTTAATATCAATATTGTTTTTCTTAGCAAATTCAAAATCTCTTAAATCATGAGCAGGCACACCCATAACAGCACCTGTACCGTATTCATCAAGAACATAACTTGCCACCCAAATAGGAACAGGTTCAGAATTTACTGGATTTATAGCTATTAAGCTAGTTTTTATTCCAATTTTTTCAAGTTCATTATTTTTATTATTTTTCAAATATTGTTTTAGTTTTTCTATATCTTGTATGGTTGTCTGATCAGAAATATTATTGATTAATGAATGATTAACCGAGATTGCTAAATAGGTAACTCCAAATAAAGTATCTGGTCTTGTTGTAAATACAGTTATTTTCTCTTTTGGATGGGTGTTAATAATAAAATTTATATTTGTACCAATTGACTTTCCAATCCAATTATCTTGCATTATTTTTACTCTCTCTGGCCAATCATCTAATTTTTCTAAATCCTTTAATAACTCATCTGCATAGTTAGTAATCCTTAAAAACCATTGCTTTAATAATTTCTTTTCAACTATTGCTCCAGATCTCCAAGATTTACCCTCTGAGTCAACTTGTTCATTAGCTAAGACTGTATTATCTATAGGATCCCAATTAACTTCTGATTCCTTTTGATATACAAGACCTGACTTATATAACTCTAAAAATAGATATTGTGTCCAAACATAGTAATTTTCATCACAGGTTGCAAATTCCCTATCCCAATCAACTGATAGTCCCAAAAGCTTTAATTGTGACTTCATATGAGATATATTTTTTTTAGTCCAGACACTTGGACTAATTCCTCTTTCAATTGCAGCATTCTCTGCAGGCAGACCAAAAGCGTCCCAACCCATTGGATGTAAAACAGATTTTCCCTTAAACCTTTGAAAACGAGCTATTAAGTCTGTAATAACATAATTCCTAACATGTCCCATGTGAAGATTACCTGATGGGTAGGGGAACATTGATAATGCATAAAATTTATCGCTATTCTGAATTAATTCATCGGTTTTATATAAATTGTTTTCTGTCCATACTGACTGCCACTTTTTTTCTATTTCAGATGGATTATATAAATTGGAATCTGCTTCATATTGTTTATCAGTAGAAATCACTTAATTCTTGTTTATTAAATTATTATTTTAATATCCATTGTATAAAATAGAAATAGATTGTTAAAAGGAATAATTTATAATTAAAATTTAAAATATATGTTCTACAAATGAAAAATATAACTTTTGAAAAATATCAAGGAAATGGAAATGATTTTGTAGTAATTGATTCCAGGGGAAATGATTTATATAAAAATTACGAGACAAATAAATTTTTTGATATAAAAAAAATTTGTAACAGGCAATTTGGTATTGGAGCAGATGGAGTAATTTTTATAGAAGAACCTAATGAAGATAATTATGCAAAAATGATAATCTTTAATTCTGATGGTTCTGAGGCGCAAATGTGTGGAAACGGAATTAGGTGTTTAGTTGAGTATCTCCATGTAAATGATGCAATTAAGAATAAAAATATTGAATATAAAATTGAGACTAAAGCAGGTTTAAAAGTTGCAAAATACATAAATGATGAAATAACAGTAAAAATGGGAGTTCCAATATTAGATAGTCAAAATATTCCAACTAAGATTCAAAAAAAAATTAATTCAGTTCCTTCACATGAATTTATTGAGAAAAATTTTAATAACAAAGGTTATGCAGTAGGAATGGGAAATCCTCATTTAATATTCTTTGTACAAGACTTAGACTCAATTTCTCTTTCTATACTTGGTCCAATATTTGAAAAAAATGAATTATTTCCAGAAAAAACTAATGTTCATTTTTGTCAAATCCTAAATAGAGAAAATATCAAAGTAAAAGTATGGGAAAGAGGTGCAGGACAAACCTTAGCTTGTGGAACAGGAGCTTGTGCTATTCATGTAGCAGCTTACAAATTAGGCCTATGTAATTCAAAAACCATAATAACCTTACCTGGAGGAAATCTTAAGATTGATTGGTCAAAAGATGAATGTGAAGTCATGATGACCGGTAATGCTAAAAAGGTTTTCTCAGGATCAATATTAGTAAATTAATGGAAAATAATTTTATCTATTTAGATAATGCATCTACAACTCCATTATCTGAGAATGTTTTAAAGATAATAAATTCAACTTATAGGAATTATTGGCATAATCCATCATCTACATATGAGCTAGGGATAAAATGCTCTACATATCTTGAAAAAATAAGATCTAAAATTGCTCATATATTTGAAGCAGAACCAGAAGATATAATTTTTACATCTGGTTCTTCGGAATCAACAAATATTGTATTTAGTAATATTTATGAAACCTTTAAAAATGGTAGAATTGTCATTTCAAATGTTGAACATCAAGCAACAACTATTTGTGCTAATAAACTAAGAAAACAAAACTGGGATATATGTGAATGGACAGTAAATAATGATGGAATTTTAAATATTTCTAATATTGATAAAACGTTAACTAAAGAAACCAAGCTTGCATCAATTATTTGGGGACAAAGTGAAATTGGGACAATACAACCTGTTCAATTTATTGGTTCAAAATGTAAAGAATTAAATATAATGTTTCATTTAGATGGAACTCAAATATTAAGTAATGGAATATTCAGTTGGAAAGATCTTAAATGTGACTTTTTAAGTTTATCTGCTCATAAATTTGGAGGCCCAAAAGGTATCGGTATTCTTTTAACAAAAGAAAAGTCTAGACTAATTTTAAAAAATAATGACATATCACTTACCCAGGAATATTCAATTAGACAAGGTACACAAGCATTGCCATTAATTGCTGGAATGTATGAATCAATAAAAAATATTAAAGGTAAAATAAAATTATATGATTACTTAACTGAATTCCCTTTAAATAATAGTAATAAACTTAAAAATTATTTTTTCCAAAAAATAGAGAATAATAATCATATTAAGATTACAGGAAGTATTAACCATAGGCTTCCAAATCATATTTCATTTCTACTATTAAATAAACGATTTGAGCCTATAAGGGCCTACAAGATTGTTAATTTCATGTCAGAAAATAATATAGCAATAAGTAGTGGAAGTGCATGTTCTAGCTCATCTGGGAAACCTAGCTCAACCCTCAAAAATATTGGTTTTAATGATGATGAACTATATTCTAATATTCGTGTTACTTTAGGTTCAATAAACAATAAGTCAGAAATAGATAAATTTTTAGAGCTTATTCAAATATGTATTGGCAAATTTTAATGGAAACTATTTACAGATTACCTAAAGATTTAAACGAATCTCTTAAAAATATGGAAGATGCAATTATTCCAAGTTTATTAGATTCAAATAAAAGATTTACTATAGAATTTAATTTTGAAGGATTGAAATATAACCGAATTGGAATAACTATTTACAAGATATTAGCTAAAAATAAAAATGTATTCATAACATTTGCTGATCAAGGTGCTGTTGCTTTGGCTCAAAGAGACTATCCAGATATCAAAGACAAAATCTTTACTTTTAAATCATTTAATGAATCAAATAATATCAATAATATTGATAGTGCAATGATATCTATTTTACCTCAGCCTTATGATTTCGATTCATTTGAACCTATGTCTGATAATTATCAAGGAACTCATTATTCATTAAATCCAAAATTTGAAGATGCAAATATTGGTATAGGAAGTGTTATCAGAGAGAGGCGTAAAAACTTTGTTAAAGCATGGAAAAATATTTATTTTATTCAGCCTTTAAATAAAGCTGCTCTAATGCATATTTATCCAAATAACTGGTTGCTTTTCAAAGAAGAAAACAAAAAATATTTTTTTAAAAAAGAATTTGAAATTAAACCCGACAATGAATCTATTTTTGTGAATTTATAGATTGAATGTGATAAAAAAAATTTATTCATTTTTCCTCATTTTTCTTGTATTAGTAACATCTCCTTTCTTAATAAGATATTTACTAATAAATCAAAAAATACGGTTACTAAATAGTATTTATTTTAATTTTCCAGGAATAATTACTAAAAATAAAACGTGTCCTAATTATGATGCTTTATTGAAAGAAACTCTTGATGAATCTTTTAGTGTATCAATTATCAATAATAATGGGACAATAATTAGTTCCTATAATGATGAAGTTACTAGATTGCCAGCATCAAACCAAAAATTATTCTCATCAGCTTATGTTTTAAGTAAATATAATCTAAATGATAATTTAAAAACATCCTTATTAAAAAAAGATAAAAATAATTATTATTTGCTTGGTCAAGGTGATCCAGATTTAAATTATGAAAACATAATTGAACTAATTTCAAATGTTAATGAAAACAAAATTATTAACTTTAATATTGTAGAAATTGATTCAAAATTATATTGGCCTATAGGTTGGACAAATACTGATAAACTTTACGAATATGGATCTCCAATTACCTCTCTTGCAATAGAAAGTAATCACAATAAATATGATGATATTTATGCTTTAAAAAATTTTATTAAAAACTATTTAAAAAATAAATTTTCAAATTCAAATTTAAATATTAATATTTTTGATTCAGAAAAAAAATTCTATTTAAAAGATACTACCGAGATTAATAAAGTATATTCAACTCCAATTCTCTCATTATTAACTCTGTCAAATTCTGAAAGCCATAATTTTACTGCAGAATCTATCTTTAAAAATGCCTCAAATACATGGAACGATAATGATTATATAAAATTGAAAAATTGGTTAGAGAATAAAGGTCTCCCAGTAACTAATATATATTTTGCAGATGCTAGTGGATTGTCTAGAAAAAATAAAATTACAACAAAGTTAGTTGTATTATTTTTAGATAAAATGAGATATTCTAATGATTTTAAAGCTTATCAATCTACACTTTCAATTATGGGAGTAAGAGGAACATTAGCTAAACGATTTGTAAATACTGAATTGGCAGGAAAGTTCTTTGGTAAAACTGGTACTCTTTCAAACGTATTTGCATTATCAGGCTATTTATATAAAAATGAGAAGCCCATAATTATTAGCATTATCCAAAATTCTAATAAAATTGATAAAGAAAAGGCTTTTAAATTATTACGCAAAATTTATTATATGAAGTCATGTAAATAAAAATATTATTTAAAGTATTCTTTTAAATCCCTTTCTACAAATGGGGGTACCATGTGATTAATCTCTCCTCCAAATTTTGCAACTTCTTTTACTAAAGAACTACTAAGAAAACTAAAATTTGTATTTGTTGATAAAAATATAGTTTCAACATCATCATTTAAAGATTTATTTGTATGAGCGATCTGGAGTTCATACTCAAAATCACTCATTGCTCGTAAGCCTCTTAATATAAGGTTAGCTTTTAATTCCTTAGCACAATCGACAGTTAGGCCTGAATAAGAAATAACTTCAACACTAGGTAAATGAGAAAGTGAATTTTTTATTTGTAATATTCTTCTTTGAAGATTAAATGTTGGTGTTTTAGAAGTATTTTCTAAAACAGCTACAACTAGATTGCCAAATAATTTTTCAGCCCTTTCTATTAAATCAATATGCCCGTTTGTAAGTGGATCAAATGTACCTGGATAAAGAATTTTCATGAATTTATTATGATCGAATAAGAAATTTAGTTAAAATAAGTTTATTAGATAAAACAATTATGACATTAAATCTAGAAGCAAAAAAAATCTTATTAAGAAAAATACCTCACGGATTATTCATTTGTGGTGTTATGGATGAAAATAAAAATGAAGTAAATGGATTTACTGCTAGCTGGGTTACTCAAGGTTCATTTAATCCACCATTAGTTGTTATGGCTGTTAGAGCAGAGGGTTCTAGTCATGAAATAATAACATCTACAAATAAGTTCTCACTTAATGTTCTTAAAAGTGATCAAAAGGATCTAGCAGCTGTTTTCTTTAAACCTCAAAAAGCATTAGGAGGAAGATTTGAATCTGTTGAATTTAATTTAGGTGAGCTTGGCCTGCCTATTTTAGTAGATAGTGTTGGTGGTGTTGAATGTAAAGTTGTTGGAAGTGTTATGCATGGAGACCATACCGTTTTTGTAGGTGAAGTTCAATCTGCTTATTTGAATAATGATGTTGATTCTCTTAATTTATCATCAACTGGCTGGAATTACGGAGGTTAATTTTCTATATAATGAGTAATACCTCAATCGAAAAAATAGATAAAAAATATAATTTTAAAATCGAATATAAATTAATTGATAATAAGGAATTATTGAAATCAAGACTATCCGAAATTCCAAAATCTTCTGGATGTTATCTTTTTAAAGACATAAATAATAATTTACTTTATATTGGAAAATCTAAAAAACTACGCAGTAGAGTAAGTAGTTATTTCAATAATTTTTCAGATTTAACTCCAAGATTAAGTTTGATGGTGCGTCAAATAACTGAAATCGAAATTATAATTACAGATAGCGAATATGAAGCATTAAATTTAGAGTCAAATTTAATAAAAACAAACAAACCATATTTTAATATTCTTTTAAAGGATGATAAGAAATATCCATATCTTTGTATAACTTGGAGTGAGAAATACCCGCGAATATTTATAACAAGAAGAAGAAGAAACAGAAATAATTTAGATAGATATTATGGACCATATGTTGATGTCGGACTATTAAGGAGAACATTATTTACGATTAAAAAAATATTTCCCCTTAGACAAAGACCAAGGCCAGTTTATAAGGATAGAACTTGTTTGAATTATTCAATAGGAAGATGTCCAGGTGTATGCCAAGAAGTAATATCATCAGAGGATTATAAAAAAATAATAAAACAAGTATCAATGATATTTCAGGGAAGAAATGATGACTTAGAAATATTTTTACAAAAAAAAATGTTGCAATTCTCAGATGATTTAGATTATGAAAATGCAGCAAAAATAAGAGATCAAATTACAGGTTTAAATTTATTAACTGAATCACAAAAAATTTCAATTCCAGATTCATCAATTAATAGAGATATATTTGGGATAGTTTCAGAAAAAAACGTTGCTAGCATACAAATTTTTCAAATGAGATCTGGTAAGCTCATTGGAAGAATTGGCTATAGTCAAAAATTAAATAATGAAGAAGAAAATCTTATATTGCAAAGAGTATTAGAAGAGCATTATATGAATGTAGAAGGAGTAGAAATACCATCAGAAATTCTTGTGCAATATAACATTCCAAAACAAAAAACAATAGAGGATTGGTTAACTGAGCTAAGAAAAAACAAAGTAAAACTTATTATCCCAAAAAGAAATAAAAAACATGAGACGGTAGAGATGGTTTTAAAAAATGCAAAATTAGAATTAGATAGAATATTAAATGGGATACAAGATAATGAATCTGCAGTTGAAGATCTTACCCAAATACTTGAATTAAGCGAACAACCTAAAAGAATTGAAGGTTATGATATAAGCCATATTCAAGGTACTGACCCTGTAGCATCACAAGTCGTTTTTATTGATGGCATTCCTTCTAAACAGCATTATAGGAAATATAAGATTAAAGATCCTAACGTTTTTATTGGACATAGTGATGATTTTGCCTCGATATATGAAGTTATATATAGAAGATTTAAAAAATGGTCAAGATTTAAAAAAAGCGGAGGAGATTTTTCAATATTAAATGATAAAACGAATAGCAAATTAGATAATGAACTTCTATCAGATTGGCCTGATTTAATAATGATTGACGGTGGTAAAGGGCAGTTAAATGCCGCCATAAAAGCATTAAAAGAATTAAATCTTGAGGAAGAAGTTACTATATGTTCATTGGCAAAAAAAAATGAAGAAATATTTATACCAGGCTTTACTAAATCTCTTGATACTGATGAAAATCAAAAAGGAGTTCTTTTACTAAGAAGGTTAAGAGATGAAGCACATAGATTTGCATTGTCTTTTCATAGGGACAAAAGATCTAAAAGAATGAATAGATCACAACTATCACAAATAAGTGGATTGGGGCCATCAAGAATAAGAGAATTGCTAGAACATTTCAAATCAATAGACGCAATAAGAATAGCTAGTAAAGAGGAATTATCCAAAGTTAAAGGACTTGGTAAAAATTCAGTAAATGATATATATGAATATTTTCATTAGTTATAAATATTAATTAATTTTTGAAAAATAGATTTCTTGATATTGTTAAAAATAACTATATTTAAAATATATAATTATTAAAAATCTAGTAATTTGACAGCTGAAGCATATCTCTGGTTTAAATCACTTCACATAATTGGTGTAATCGTTTGGTTTTCAGGACTATTTTATTTAGTAAGACTTTTTATATATCATGAAGAATCTAAAAATTTGGATAATGAATTAAAAATTGCCTTTAATAATCAATATACCTTGATGGAAAAAAGGTTGGCGAATATAATCACTACTCCTGGGATGATATTAGCTTTAAGTATGGCTATATGCATGGTTATTATGCAGCCAAGTTGGTTAAGTGAAAAGTGGTTGCAAATCAAAATTTCTTTTGTTTTAGGGTTGGTAATTTATCATTCTTATTGTTATAAAATCATGTATTCATTACAAAATGGTACCTCTACCATTTCAGCAAGAAATCTAAGATTATTAAACGAATTACCGACTTTATTATTATTTATAATTGTACTTTTAGTTATTTTTAAAAATAATTTTCCTACGAGTGTTGCTACATGGAGTGTAGTTGGATTAGTTATTTTCATGTTGGCCTCAATACAATTATATGCAAAGATTAGAAAGAAAAATGAGAACTCTTTAAGTAATGAATAGGGAAGACTTAATAAAATTAACCTCAAATATTAATAAAAATAGTTGTCCAAAAAATATTAATTTTCATTGTCATACGAAATTTAGTGATGGCAGTCTAGATCCGTATGAAATTCTAGAACAAGCTCATAAAAATAAATTGAAATTTTTATCAATAACCGATCATCATACAATTAAGGCTCATGAATATATTAAAAAAAATAATATACTTAGAAATTATCCTAAAGATTCTTTTAGATTAATTACTGGCATAGAAATTAATTGTTTAATTCTAGGATGTTTAGTACATGTAATTGGATTGGGAATAGACATAACAAGTAAATACCTTAATCCCTACATCCTTGGAGAATCACCAATAGGAAATGATTTGAATATTAAATCAGTTATTAAAGCAATAAATTTAGCTGGTGGTTTATCATTTCTGGCACATCCAGCGAGGTACAGGATTCCTTTTTATAAATTAATTCCAGAGGCCAATATACAAGGTATTGATGGTGTAGAAGTTTGGTACGATTATGAACTAAATGATGAATGGAAACCTAGTTTATTTGTCTGTTCAGAAATCGATAAATTAGCAGATAAATATTCCATGCTAAAAACATGTGGAACAGATAGTCATGGGCTTTCACTTTTAGGAAGATAATTCAGAATTCGTTTTTCTCAATTATTGAATCTGTATTAATAATTATATGCTTTAAAGTTTCAGTGACACCAGAAGAACAATTTTTCCACATTTTTCTATTTATGATTTCAAGAAATCTTTGTGATATATCTCTCAAAGCCCATGGATTATTCTCTAAAAAGAAATTCATAAGATCTTGATCACATAACCATGATTTATAAACTTCTTCATAACACCAATCTGAAACAACATCTGTAGTGGCATCAAAAGCATATAAGTAATCCAATGACGCAGAAAATTCAAAAGCTCCCTTATATCCATTTTCCTTCATCCCATTTATCCATTTAGGGTTAAGAATTCTTGATATAACAACTTTATTAATTTCATCTTTTAATTTTGAAATATTTGATAATCCAAATTTAGATAAATCACCATGATAAAGTTCAGGTAATTTACCACTAATTTTTTTAATTGCGGAAGATAAACCACCCTGAAACTGATAATAATCATCGGAATCTAAAATATCATGTTCCTTATTATCTTGGTTATGAACAACTAACTGCACATTCTTAAGAGCATTTTCTAATGATTTTTTATCCTCTATTGGATCAGGATTATCATTGTAAATCCACTTACTCCAATTAAGAAAAGATTCTCCAAAATCATCAATATCTTCCCAATTAGAATTTGATATTAGTTCCTGTAGACCGGCTCCATATGAACCTGGTGCTGATCCAAAAATTCGGTTAATTGGTTCACCTTCCCTTAATAATCTAGCTAGAGGGTTAAACTTACTATCCTCATTAAGATTAGAAACAAGATTTATTGCTTTAGATGTTAATTTTACTAGCTGAGGAAATGCGTCTCTAAACATTCCCGAAATCCTTAACGTCACATCAACCCTGGGCCTATCGATAATAGATAAAGGAATAATTTCTAAATCGATTACCCTCCTTGAAGGTCCATCCCATATGGGTTGTACGCCTAATAAATATAGTATTTGACAAATATCTTCTCCACCATTTCGCATTGTAGATGTTGCCCATACAGATATTGCTATATTTTTTAAATCTTCTCCATTTTCTTGTTTGTATAAATCAAGTATTTGAGAGGCAGATTTACAACCCACAATCCATGCTGATTCAGTTGGCAGTCCTCTCGAATCAACTGAAAAAAAATTTTTACCAGTGGGTAAAGCTTCAGTTTTACCTCTCGTTGGAGCTCCTGATGGACCACTTTTTACATATTGACCATTTAATGAATTAATAAATGAAAATTTCTCATTATATGAGGAATTAATTATGGGGTTTAGAATCTCATTTTTTAATAATAAAAAATAATCATTATGTTTTTTATTATTAATGAAAAAGTCTATTATCTTTTGATTTTTATATTTATCTAGATTTTTTATATTGGCTTTGTTTTTGTAAAAAAACAAATATATTAGATATTTTGCTTGTTGTTCCAAAAAGTCAATAGACATTCTAAAGTTTAAAATGTTTTTGTTTGAAAAAGTAAATAATATTTTTTTATCTTTTACACTTAACTCCTGATCATATTTATTAGTCCAAGGGTTCAAATCTAGTTTTAAATGTTTTGCTATATATTGAACAACACCAATGCGGGATGCAGTTGGCACTCTAGCAATACACAAGAATAAATTTATTTCATTAATTTCATTCTGCCTATTACCAAATACATGCAGACCTGTCCTAATTTGAGATTCTTTAATTTTGCATAGAAAGGAATCAATTTCCTCTATTTGATTGTTTTTATTATCTAAAGTTATTTCGGTAAAATCTTTATTAATTAAATCAAAAATAGATTTTTCTATTATTTCAATACGATTAGAATTTAATAATTTTGCTTCAAAATATTCGTCTAAATAATTTTCCAAATTTGAATATTTTCCATATAATTCTGACCTATCCAAAGGAGGTGTTAAATGGTCAATAATTGTAGCAGCAGTTCTTCTTTTAGCCTGGGATCCTTCTCCAGGATCATTTACGATAAAGGGATATATATTAGGTATAGCTGGACAAATAATATTTGGGAAACATTTATTGCTGAGACCTATAGATTTGCCAGGTAACCATTCAACAGTACCGTGTTTACCTATATGGCAAATAGCATTTGCATTAAAAACTTTTTCTATCCAATGATATTGCGCCAAATATCTATGCGGAGGGGGAAGATCAGGAGAATGAATATCTCTATCGGTGTAAGAATCATATCCTCGTTGAGGTTGAATCAATAATGTTATTTTTCCGAATTTAAGACCATTTATTGAGAAGCCTTTGTTATCCAGATCGATTGCTTCAGATGGCTGTCCCCAACGTTTTACTATAAGATTTTTGGGGTCAATTTCTAAATAATTCCAATATTTTAGGTATTTGCTAAGTGGTAAGTAATCTAATGGTTTATTATTTTGAGATTCAATATCATTTGTTCTGGTTTTAATAAGCATAGACATTAATTCAGAAGAATCTTGTGGATGATCTCCAGATCCAAGGTCATAACCTTCTTCTTTTAACCAGTTAAGAATATTTATTATCGAAGTTGGTGTATTAAGACCAACACCATTTCCAATTCTTCCATTTTTTACTGGATAATTACTTATTACTAAACAAATTTTTTTATTAAAATTATCAAGTTTTTGAAGTATCACATAATTTTTTGCTAATTTTGAAATCCATTTAATACCATTAGTATCAGCTTTGTAACTACTAATTTCACTGTAAAGTGTATTTTTGACAGAAATAATTTCTTTAAAAGCAGAAGGACAGGTAGTAATTCTTCCATCAAATTCAGGAATAATTATTTGCATTAATAAATCAGATGAATTCATACCAATAGATGAATTTAACCAATTTTGTCTTGATCTATTAGACGAAAGAAGTTGTAGAATTGGGATTTTTAATGAAGTAAAAATATTTGTTGAATTTTCAATTAAATCGTTATTTTTTATTTGAGATGAAGAAAATGAAGTTGTTGTAATTATTAGTTTTATATCTTCTTTTTTAAAAATGTCTATTAATTTCTTTTGGATATTTTGATCTTTTAGAGTTGAAATAAAAAATGTTTTAGGGGATAGTCCGCATTTTCTTAACTGCAAGTTAAGTTTTTCGTTAACGTCAATTTCATTGGCTAAAAAAAGTGATTTATAAGAAATAATTCCTATTTTTTCTCCTTTTTCAATTTTCCAATCATATAAATAAGGATCTGCATAAAAAGTAATATTTAAAAATTTATCGGGAATTAATATTTCTTCTTTTTGAAGATAAGTTAAACAATTAAGGAATTTTCTATAGTTATCCAATCCGCCAGATCTTAGTAATCTAGAAATATTTAATGCAATATTTTTATCAATACTACTTATTTCACATAAGGAAACTTCCTGATCAATGGTGCCCGACAGTACTATTAGTCTCCTTTTTTTATTAACTGCTTGCCAGTTTAAAAGTTGTTCAATTCCATAATTCCATGTACCTTTATCTCCAAATAATCTTAGTACGACAACTTTTGCATAATTAACGGTTTTTAATAGATAGTTATCTATTTGGGATAAGGAATTTAAATTAGAAATTTCTATGGCCCTTATATTATTTTTTAATGAAGCGAATTCCTCTTCTATCAATAGGTTTGATATAAGATTTAAATCAGCTTTAACGCTTGTGATAAAAATAAAATCGGCTACTGGTTGCTCTATTAAATCATCATTATTTTTTTCATTTCCTGCGATATTTAGTATTCTGTGCATTTTTATATATAAATAAGGTTTAGAATACGTAAGTAGGATATAACAATTTTACCTTAATTAAATAAATTAAATATGCATGAATTTCTTCCATACGCCTGGTTCGAAGGTAAATGTATTCCATTTAAAGAAGCAAAAATATCAATAGCCACTCATGCTCTACATTACGGCACCGCTGCATTTGGAGGAATGCGAGCGATACCAAACCCTTCGAATAAAGAAGAATTCCTTTTATTTAGAACTGATAAACACATAAAAAGATTATCTCAAAGTGCAAAATTACTCTTAACTGATATTTCTGAAGAATATATTTTTAATGCCTTAGAGGAAGTTATAAAAAGAAACAAGCCACAAAAACCTATATATATAAGACCATTTGTATATACAAGCGATTTAGGTATAGCTCCAAGGTTACACAATATTGAAACGGATTTTTTTGTTTATTGTATTGAACTAGGAGATTATCTATCCCCAGATGGTGTTTCTTGTAGAATGAGTAGTTGGACTAGGCAAGAAGATAGATCTCTTCCATTGAGAGGAAAAATAAGTGGAGCATATATTACTAGTTCGTTAGCTAAAACAGAAGCTAGTTTAACGGGATTTGACGAGGCCTTACTATTAAATTCAAGTGGTAAGGTAAGTGAAGCTAGTGGAATGAATCTATTTATTGTAAGAAATGGAGAATTAATTACTCCCGGTGTAGATCAAGATATCCTTGAAGGAATAACTAGAGCCAGCGTAATTGAATTAGCAAAATCATTTGGAATAAATGTAATTGAAAGGCCTGTTGATAAAACAGAATTATTAATAGCAGATGAAGTTTTTCTAACTGGTACAGCAGCAAAAATTACACCAGTTAAAAAAATTGAATCAACTGATTTAAATGCTGAAAGACCAATAATGAATAAATTAAAAAGTAAGCTTATAGAAATAACAGAAGGTCGTTCTCAAGACTATGATAATTGGGTAACAAGAATTTCAATATAATAAATTGACTTTTAACTAAAAATGGAATCTTTCAGAACCTATCTAAATAGAGATGAAAAGCCATTAATTATTTTCGACGGGGGTACTGGCACATCTTTTCAGAATTTAAATCTTACTGCAGATGACTTTGGAGGAAAAGAATTAGAGGGATGTAATGAAAACCTTGTTTTATCATCACCAAAGGTAGTTGAAAAGGTTCATAACTCATTTTTAGAAGCAGGTTGCCATGTTATAGAAACTAATACATTTGGTGCCTCATCAATAGTTCTTGATGAATATGATATTGCGAATAAGGCTTATGAAATAAATAAAAATGCGGCAATAATAGCAAAAAAAGCAGCTGCCAAGTATTCATCATTTGATAAACCAAGATTTGTTGCTGGTTCAATTGGACCAACAACTAAATTACCAACATTAGGACATATAGATTTTGATGAATTAAAGCAATCATATAAAGAACAAATTTATGGTCTTATAGATGGAGGGGTTGATCTTCTTTTAATTGAAACTTGTCAGGATGTTCTGCAAATTAAATCTGCCTTATTAGCATCAAAAGAAATACTTGAAAGTAATAATATAGAAATACCTATAATGGTTTCTATAACGATGGAAACAACGGGCACTATGCTTGTTGGATCTGATATTGCATCTGCACTAACAATATTAGAGCCATTTAATATAGATATTCTTGGACTTAATTGTGCAACTGGTCCAGAACAAATGAAGGAACATATTAAATATTTATCTGAAAATTCACCCTTCTCTATAAGTTGTATTCCTAATGCAGGTCTACCTGAAAATATTGGTGGGGTCGCCCATTACAGATTAAAGCCAATAGAATTAAAAATGCAGTTAATGAATTTTATATATGACTTTAATGTTCAATTAATAGGGGGATGTTGTGGGACAACACCAGAACATATTAAATATCTATCTTCAATAATCGATGAAATTATTGATAAGGAAAGTACTAACAAAAATGGTAAGAACAATTCAAACGAATTTATACCCTCTGCATCTTCAATTTATAATTCTGTGCCATACAAACAAGATAATTCTATTTTGATTGTTGGAGAAAGATTAAATGCAAGTGGTTCTAAAAAGGTAAGGGAGTTACTAAATAATGACGATTGGGATGGTCTAGTTTCGATTGCTAAGCAACAACAAAAAGAAAATGCTCATGTTCTTGATGTGAATGTGGATTATGTAGGAAGAGACGGAGTAAAAGATATGAAAGAAATCACATCAAGACTAGTGACTAATATAAATTTGCCATTAATGATTGATTCGACAGATGCTGACAAAATGGAAAGTGGTTTAAAGTCGGCTGGAGGTAAATGTATTATAAATTCAACCAATTATGAGGACGGTGATGAAAGGTTTGATCAAGTTCTTAATTTGGCCTTAGGTTATGGTTCAGGACTTGTTGTAGGAACTATTGATGAAGATGGAATGGCAAGGAATTCAGAAAAAAAATATAAAATTGTTAAAAGAGCGATAAATAGAACCAGAGAATGTGGTTTATCAGATTATGAGCTCTTTTTTGATCCACTAGCACTTCCGATATCTACGGGGATAGAAGAAGATAGAACAAACGCTAAAGAGACAATTACTGCTATATCTAAAATTCGTGAAAATTTCCCAGAAATTCATATTATATTGGGAATATCGAACATAAGTTTTGGTCTTTCACCATTATCAAGAATTAATTTAAATTCAATATTTTTAGATGAATGCATTAAAGCAGGATTGGATTCTGCTATCATCGCACCAAATAAAATATTGCCCTTATCAAAGATTACTGATGAAACTAAAAAGCTTTGCTTAGATTTGATATATGACAAAAGAAAATTTGAAGATGATATTTGTACTTATGATCCATTAGTTGAACTTACAAAGGCTTTTCAAGATTTATCTATTCAGGATTTCAAAAAAGCATCTTCAGAAAATAAAAATTTAACTTTGGAAGAAAGTTTAAAAAATCATATTATAGATGGAGAAAAAATTGGTTTAGAAGATCAATTAAAAGAAGCGTTAATAAAATATAAACCTCTTGAGATAATTAATACTTTTTTACTAGATGGAATGAAAGTTGTAGGAGATTTATTTGGCTCAGGTCAAATGCAATTGCCATTCGTACTCCAATCTGCGGAAACAATGAAATTTGCTGTATCAATATTAGAACCACATATGGATACTGTAGATGAAAACATATCAAATGGAAAACTCTTAATTGCAACAGTCAAAGGTGATGTTCATGATATTGGAAAAAATTTGGTTGACATAATTCTTACAAATAACGGCTATGACGTTATAAACCTTGGAATAAAACAAGATGTTTCCGCAATTATAGATGCACAAAAGAAACACAATGCAGATTGTATCGCTATGAGTGGATTACTTGTAAAGTCTACTGCGTTTATGAAAGATAATTTAGAGGCTTTTAATAATGCAGATATTAGTGTACCAGTGATATTAGGTGGAGCAGCGTTAACGCCCAAATTTGTAAATGAAGACTGCAGCAAAATATATAAAGGAAAAATATTATACGGAAAAGATGCTTTCACTGATCTAAAATTCATGAATGAATATATGGATAATAAAAAAAAGGGGAATTGGTCAAATACAGAAGGATTTATTAATAAAGAGGGCATAAATATTAATTTATCCTCATCAAAAACTAATACAGAAGTGGTTAAAAAATCAATATCCATAACTACCTCGACGGCAAAATTAAATCAAAAAGAAAATTTTACAAGATCTAAATTTATAAATGAAGAAGAACCAATTAATCCTCCTTTTTTGGGAACGAAAGTCTTATACGAAGGTGATATAGACTTTAATAAGTTAATTTTTTATTTAGATAGAAAAGCTTTATTTAGTGGACAATGGCAAATAAAAAAAGCCAAAAACCAAACCGTAGATGAATACAATAACTATTTAGATTCATATGCAAAACCATTATTAGATAATTGGTTAGAGACAATAATAGAAAAAAAACTTATTTCACCAAAAGCAGTTTATGGGTATTTTAGGTGTGGTAGAAAAGATAATAGTATTTTTTTATTTGATGATAAAACTTTAAATAAGATTTCCCAATTCAATTTTCCAAGACAAAAATCTGGGAACAATCTTTGCATATCTGATTTCTATTGTGATTTAAAAAATGATAAACCAATAGATATATTTCCTATGCAGGCAGTAACAATGGGTGATATTGCTAGTGAATATTCTCAAATATTATTTAAAGAAGATAAATATAGTGATTATTTATTATTCCATGGACTTACTGTACAGTTAGCAGAAGCTCTAGCTGAGTATGTCCATGGATTAATTCGTATTGAATGTGGTTTTATGAATGAAGAACCTGATAAAAATAGAGAAATACTTTCGCAAAAATATAGAGGAGCTAGATATTCTTTTGGATATCCTGCATGTCCAAAAGTTTCTGATTCAAACATACAATTATCATTGTTAGATGCAAAAAGAATTAATATGACCATGGATGAATCTGAACAACTTCATCCTGAACAAAGTACTACAGCTATCATTTCACTTCACTCAAAAGCTAAATATTTCAGCGCTTAACCTAAATCTAAATCATTAGTTTTTTTCAAGATATTCAATAATTTCTTCCTGAAGTTCTTCCATCGTTTCATTATCACCCAGATCTAGTCCCTCACCAGCTGCATCCTGAGTTAATTCAAGATAGTATGAAGCACCATCACTAGATAAAAACTCTAATGCGGATTTTTCTTCACTTTCTTTAAAAGCATCATAAAGAGCTTTAAATGCTATGTTTTCAGTAAAGTCCCAATCCATAATGAAAAAAACCTTATTAGAATTATTACCTCCTCACCCCCCATACTCGTCAACCTTTTTTTAAGAAATGTTGGTGTTTTATTATTATTATTTAAAAAAAACAGAAATCTATGACCATAAAAAATCAGGTTCAGTTGAATGTCTTAGGAGATAAAATTGAAGTTTGTAGTTGTGACCCTATGACAGGCTGGTTCAGAGATGGATTTTGCAATTATGACAAAAATGATGGAGGTAATCATTCTATATGCTGTGTAATGGATGATAATTTCCTGAAATATAGTAAATCACAAGGAAATGATTTAATAACTCCCATGCCTATTTATTCCTTTCCTGGACTTAAGGATGGTGATCATTGGTGTATTTGTCTAGATAGATGGAAACAAGCATTATTAGACGGACTTGCACCTAAAGTTGTATTAGAATCAACAAATATTGTGGTCTTAGAATCGGTACCTCTAGAAAAATTGAAAGAATATCAATTTAATAAAACTTAATTACAAATTTACTATTTTTTTTAGAATAATTATGATAATTTTTTTTAAATGAATTTAGAAATATATTGGAAAAAAGCTCTAGAGCAAACTAGATTATCAATTGATGATGAATCATTATATCCTCTCAAGACTGATATTATTACAAGCGATTTGTATCAAAAAAATGACTTCATAATTAGGAAGCTTGATACTTCAAAATTTAATAAAAAAAAAATATATGGTCCTAAGCAGAATCCATTTTATCCATGGGAAAAAATATTAGAAATTGATAAAGTTGGCGATAATCATCAATTAATTTTAAATAAGTACCCTGTACAAAAAGGACATATTTTACTGATTACAAATAATTGGAAGGCTCAAAATGGATGGTTAGATATTAATGATTGGAAAGCGATTCAACAAGTTAATAAAGATACAAGTGGATTATGGTTTTTCAATAGTTCTCCAATTGCAGGAGCAAGTCAGCCACACAGGCATTTTCAACTTCTACGTAGATCTAAAGATGAAATATCATGCCCAAGAGAAAAGTGGTTTTTAGAAATGGAAGTAAGTAAAGATAGTGACTGTAAGCTTAAAAAAAATATTATTGTATCCAAATTTAATTTCTTAGAAAACTCTATATGTCTTTTTGAATTGTATTTAGAATTATGTAAGAAATTAGGACTTGGGGACCCAATTAGTAACATTCAACCTAAATATGCATACAATCTTTTAATAACTAATAAATGGATCGCAATCATTAAGAGAAAATATGATCATATCCATGGTTTTAGTATTAACGGATTAGGTTTCGCAGGATATTTATTAGTAACTGAAAAATCGGATATTAATTATTTAAAAAAATTTGGCCCTGAAAAACTTCTAGAAAGCTTCGTTTGAATACTAATTAGTAACTTCAACTTCTTTATCTCTGGTTATTTGGTTTTCTAAAACTTCTATAGAAGCCGTTACAGAGGCAATTTTACGCTCAAGTGAATCTTTAATATAATTGAGCATTTCTAATTTCTTATGTTGATAAAAACTCTTTTTTTCTTTTGATGACTTGAAATAACAATTAAACATTTTTTATTTTTATTATAAAAAGATATTTAATTGACTTGTGACATGAAAATAAGTTGGTTTTAATTTATAAACAATATTCCGTATAGACTTTCAATTATTTTTGAATAAAATTAAGTAAATTCTTTATTATTCAAGTTATAAATTATTGAATATTCCTGAAAATTCAAATACAAAAAGGATTTCAATTGATTTACCTGAGGAACTAATCTCTAGGTTTGATCAATTACGAAAAGAGTGGGGATTTAGATCAAGAGGTCCTGTAATTGAAAAGTTGATAACAGAACTTCTTAAAGAAGATGATTTTCTACCTAAGAACCAACAACAAGAAATAAACTTTAGTGAGAACATGAATAATAATGAAAATTATAATATTGATGAAAATACTGCATTGGTATTAATTAAACCAGATACTAATAAAGAAACTAAAGAGACAGCTCTAAAAACAATTGATTCAAATAATGATGAATGCATAGAAAAAGCTAAATTAGATATAAGCCTTCCCAATTTTGTTGAAAAAAAAGTAAAGAATCTAAGAAGAAGTATTAATAGTGAAAAGTTAAAAGAGAATATTAATGATATTCAAATTAATACAATTAAAGAAAATGAATTAATAAAATGTCGAATAGCATTAATTAGCCATTGGAAAAACTTATATGGAACTATTCCAAATGATCATGTAATAGAAGCCTCAATGGATTGGTTTGGAAGAGATATATGGCCAAATCTTGATGGAACAGAAAATCTACCCTTTACGTGGAGCGCAGCTAACAAATTAATGTCTGAATTATGCCCATATTGGGTAAAGAAAACCCCCACGCTTGAAATGGTTTTATTAATGATTGGTGTTTTAGAAGACCCATTTGCTACATCAGATTTAATCAATAGAATACCAACACTAGTGAGGAGGTTTGTATGTAGATTTAAGCGAAATAACAGATCAAATTCATTAGAAGCATTGGATTCAACAATGACGGTACATGGAGCACTTAAAATCTTGAATTTATCAACAGCAGCAGGGTCTGCGCATACATTACGAAAAATTAGAGATGCTTATAAATCAAAAGCTTTAGAGAGTCATCCAGATGCTGGAGGATCAACAGATCAAATGCGAAAAATAAATGAAGCCTATCAACTGCTAAAAAATTTATACAGAAATTAGTATTACTATTCTTATATAAGACTTAATATTAGTCTAGTAAAGAGTCTTATATTAGATAAGTAATAGTATATTTTAAATATAAATTAGCAGTTTATTTATTAGCTAAATTTTAAAATTTGAAATAAATATCTAAATAAAAAAGGATGATAGAGGAATGAGATTATTGTATTGATTAAAAGACTATATAAATAATATTATAAATCTCATATAAGACTATTAATAAGTCTTAGTAATAGTCTTATCCTAGACTTATAGGATATTAATATTATTACTGATCAATTTACACATACTTTAATCACTTTTGTCCACAAAACATATATACATAGAAGATAAATTCATAAATCATGTCCTTCATCAGTCCAAGTATTTTTTAACATCTGAGAAGGCTTAGTACAACTATAATATAAAATTATAAGTACTGCCTTAAAGACAGTACTACTTATTTTGTAACTTTTGGATAGCGGTTTGTTTGTCAATACTTGGGACATCACTTAAACCGTTGGCATCAAACCAAGGAGCGTTGGCCCAATCAAACCCTTCACCAAAAGTATTATCAGGTGAAGTTATATACCAATGGCATGACGCGTCAGGAACATCAACAGAACATTTGGACCAATCATCAGACCACTGTGGGACCTGCACCCAAAGCACGGAAGATAGCAAGAATGATAGTATATTAATCATGATTAATATGATACAACATAAAATAGTTTTATAGGATTATTAATTGTATTATATGAGAATCAAAACTAGACTACTTCCTGGTCTCATATAAGACGCTTAAAACATTTATTATCTCAATTTTGTATTAAATCTTTTTTCAACTTTAGAAACTATATTTGAATGAATTGATGAAATATCTGAATCAAGTAATGTTTTATCTTTATCTCTATAAGATAATCTAAATGTATAACTTATAAAATCTTCTCCAAAATTAATATCCTCAAAAACATCAATTAAATTAACATCCTCTAGAAGATTCTTTCCTGTTTTTCTTATTTCTGATGCTATCTCGCTAATTAAATGTTCTTTACTGAAAATGAAATTAATATCTCGTTCCATTTTTGGAACAATTGGGTATTGCTTATATATTGGAATCCATTTATTTTTCCTAGTACTAGCTCCCAAGAGATTGGCTACATTTATGCTAAATAAATAAACTTTTTTTAAAGCAGTCTTATCTAATAAGAGTTTTGGATGAATTTCACCAAAATATCCAGCTTCTTTTCCTTCAATAAATAATTTTGCTGTTCTTCCAGGATGAAGAAAATCAATAGAATTAGTAGGTTTATCATCCACTTTTATATTCAAAGATGATAAGGACTCCTTTAACTTTCCTCTTGCTTCATAATAATTTAGATCGTTATCCTTTCCTGAATTAACCCATTCCCCAAATTTTCTATTTCCAAAAATTGCGCCATTTAGTATTTCTTCTTGTTTAAATTCAGAATTCCTATAAAAAACATTTCCAACTTCAAAAATAAAACAATTGGTTTGTCCAGACTTTATATTACGATTTACAATCTCCAAATGTTCTTCCCAGATGTTATCTCTAAGACAGCTAGTTTCCAATAACAACGGATTAGAAATCTTTATAAGTGATTCTTTATTTTCTGGAACAAGAGAATAACTAAGTACTTCATTAAAGCCGTTTTCTATGAAACCACTTTTTACCTTTTTCAATGCCAACTGCTCTGGTGACAATTTTCCAGGCTTAATTGGATTAGGAAGTTTTAAGTCAAATCTGTCATACCCTATTAATCTCGCAATTTCTTCAATTAAATCTATTTCTCGTATTAAATCTTGCGATCTATTGGGAATTACTGCTACATCCCAACCATATTCTTTACTCTTTAAAGTACAACCTATGAGCATTAATTTATCAACTATTTCAGTGTCAGATAAATTTCTTTTCTCTAATTGATCGTTGATGATTAAAGGACCAAGAATTTTATGTATACGATTTCTTCTTAATTTAATAAACACATCCTCATTATTTATTAAATTTGAAGTATTAATGATTGGTAAATTAATTGGATAATATTCTTCTAAAAGATTAATTGCCCGTGTAACTGCACCTATTGTATTTTTAGATGAAATCCCTTTTTCATATCTACTACTAGATTCTGTTCTTACTCCAATCTCCCTTGAAGATTTTCTTATCGTGACTGGATTAAAAACAGCCCCTTCAAGATAAATTGATGAGGTGGTATTGGTTACTGAAGTCTCTAAACCTCCTATAACCCCTGCAATAGCAACTGGTTTATCACAACAAGTAATAATGGTGATATTTTCATTTAAATCATAATTTTTACCATCCAAGCATTTAAGGCTTTCATTATCTTTGGCTTTTCTTACAGAGAAGTCATTTGGAGAAACTTCCTTACCAATTAAATTAGATAGTTTATCTTTATCAAAGGCATGCAAAGGTTGTCCTTGTTCTAAGAGAATATAGTTTGTTAAATCAACTAGAAGATTAATTGATTTGATACCTGATTTTTCTATACGATCTTTGAGCCATCTTGGCGATAATTTCTCTCCATTTACTCCGTTAATACAGGTTATTGTATAAAGACAATTTGATGTTATCGCCTCGGGGCAAAGTTGAATTTCTTTAAGTAAATTGATCTCGTATTTATAATTTAATTGTGGAAAATCTAATTTTGATTCTAAAAGAGCAGAAATTTCGCGTGCTATACCAATAACTGACATTCCGTCAGGTCTATTGGCTGTAATGGCTAAATCATAAATAAAATCATTTAATTGAAGTAAATTAGATCCTGGAGTCCCTAATTTATGTTTTAAGGCTAATTCTTCATCTATTATCTCTATACCATCGCTAGAATCTTCTATACCGAGTTCCTGCAACGAACATATCATTCCTTCACTAAGGACACCTCTAATTTCGCTTCTTCTAATAATTAAATTAACAGCATTTAATTCTGCTCCGACAGTAGCAACATAGACATAAATATTTGGTTTAATATTAGGCGCACCACAGATAATTTGTAGATTCTTTGGATTACCAATATCGACTTGGCAAATAGATAGCTTGTCAGATCCTTCATGTTTTAAAACAGATAATACCTTACCTAATACGACGCCATTTACATTTTTTGAACAATTTTCTAGTGATTCGACCTCAAATCCACCAATAGATAATTTCTCAGAAAGATCTTCGGGTGTAGAATTTATCTCTACTAAATTTTTTAACCAATTTTGAGAAACTTTCATATATAAATACTATTCGATGATAATAAAAGAAATGGAAATATCTTCAAAATAGTTTGTTGAAGATGTACAATAGAAAATTATACATTAACGTATTAATTAAAATGGCTAAAAAAGGGACAAGAGTTGTAGTGACCCTAGAATGTACTGAAGCTAGAACAAGCACAGACCCTAAGAGATCTAATGGTATATCAAGATATACTACGGAAAAGAACCGTAGAAATACGACTGAAAGATTAGAACTAAAAAAGTTTAATCCTCATTTAAACAAAATGACTATTCACAAAGAAATAAAATAATCAAATCATGCCTAATTCAATTTTTAAAAAACAATTATCACCTATTAAGCCTGGAGATCCTATTGATTATAAGGATGTAGAACTCCTTAAGAAATTCATTACTGAGAGAGGTAAAATCCTACCAAGAAGGATGACTGGGTTAACTTCAAAACAACAAAGAGATCTAACATTAGCCGTAAAAAGGGCTCGAATTGTGGCCTTATTACCCTTTGTTAATCCTGAAGGGTAGTTACTTATTTATAAATAACTAGCATTATGTTTAATATTTCAAATATTTGAAAGATTTAACTAGTTTAAAAACATATATTATTGACTCAGAAGATCCACATGAAGTTGATGATGCTATCTCTTTAGAAATAAAAGAGGGAGATATAAAAAAATTATGGATACATATTAGTAATCCATGTAGGTTATTTTTACAAGATTCGAATATCGATCTTGATGCAAAAAGAAGAAATAGCAGTTTATATTTGACTGATCAATATACAGCAATGCTACCTTTAGAAATAGTTCAGGAGGCTAATCTATCTCAAAATAAAATTTCAAAAACTATTAGTGCATCAATAGAGTTCAACGAAGATGGCTCTATAAATCATTATGAAATAATTGAAGCTATTATAAAACCAAAATATCAATTAACATATGAAGATGCAAATGAAATAATAGATCTTGAGCCAAAAGAAGAAATTGAATTAGTTGAAATTAAAAATTTATTAGAAAAAAGTATTGAATATAGAAAAAAACAAGGAGCAATAATCTTTGAAAGTCCAAATAGTAAAGTTAAGTTAAATAAAGATAAAATTTTAATAACTAAAGTTGAAAAAACATTAGCACAAATTATTATTGCTGAAGCAATGATATTAATGGGTTATGTAACAAGTTTATTTTTAAATAAAAATAATCTTGCGGTTGCATATAGAGTTCAAAAAATTAATTGTAATCCACATGAAATATTAAATAAATATAGAGATAGTCAGATAAAATATATACTACTTAAACAATATATGGGGCGAAGTTATATAACAATAAAACCGAATAATCATGAGTCTCTAGGTCTTAAAATGTATGTACAATGTACTTCACCATTAAGAAGATACCTAGATTTAATTATACAAAGACAGGTATATAATAAATTAAATAATTTTGAACTTATATCCAAAAATTCTATGACTCAAATTATTGAGTATTCTAAAAAACGACAACTAGAGAATAACAATATCTATAAAAATGATAGATTTAAATATTTATCTTTATTTTTCAATAATGAAAATAAACCTTTTTATAAAATAATATTTGTTAAGTGGATTAATCATAAAAGAAATATTGCGTTAGTTTTTTTTCCAGAGCATTCACTCGAAATTCTTATTACTCTATTTGTTTCAATAGAAATATATAGTAATAAAATTTATAACGTAAAATATAATATAAATGATAATAATCTATTAGAGTTTATTTATTAATCAGGAAATAAAATATATAACTCATTATTAGTTTAAAAAATATCTGTTAATATTAATAAAAAAGCTGTATGAGTTTTGTCATTACAACCCCTTTATATTATGTAAATGATAAACCTCACTTAGGAAGTGTATATACAACTATAATTTGCGACTCCATAGCAAGGTATAAAAGGCTTGTAGGTGAAGACGTAATTTTTATAACAGGTGTTGATGAACATGGTTTAAAAATACAAAGAACAGCAAATGAAAAGGGAATTGAACCTAAGATTCATTGTGATGAAATTTCAGAAATCTTCAATATTAATTGGAAAAATTGGGATATATCCTACGACAAATTTATAAGAACAAGCTCAATAAATCATGAGTTAGTTGTTAGTGAATTCTATGAAAGAGTAAAAGAGTCAGATGACATATATATGGGTGTACAGAAAGGTTGGTATTGTGTCGGTTGTGAAGAATTTAAAGATAATCCAGATAATTCGGCAACATACAAATGTCCAATACATCAAAAAAATTTAGAATGGAAAAATGAGGAGAATCTTTTTTTTAGGCTCTCGAAATACCAAAAACATATAGAAAAGATTATAAACGAACCCTCATTCATAGAGCCGATTGAGAGAAAGAACGAAATTATAAATTTTGTTTCTAGAGGTTTAAAGGATTTTTCAATCTCAAGAACAAATGTCTCTTGGGGTATTCCAGTTCCTGACCATGATAAACATACCTTTTATGTATGGTTTGATGCATTACTTGGATATGTAAGTGCTATCAGTTCTGATTCTAAAGAACATTCATTGGAAAAATCAATTAGTGGAGGATGGCCTGCTGACATTCATTTGATTGGGAAAGATATACTCAGGTTTCATGCTGTCTATTGGCCTGCAATGCTTATTTCTGCCGGTATGAAAGTCCCAAAAAAAGTTTTCGGACATGGTTTTCTCACCAGAGAGGGTCAAAAAATGGGTAAAAGTTTAGGAAACGTACTCGACCCCGACTTATTACTTTCTAAATATGGGAATGATCCTGTTAGATGGTACCTAATTAAAGATATATCACTGGGAAATGATGGAGATTTCCAAGATAAAAGATTTGTAGACATTATCAATAATGACTTGGCTAATACTATTGGTAATTTGCTTAATAGAACATCATCTATGTCGAGAAAATGGTTTGATAATAAAGTACCAGATAATGAAAAAATATCTAATGAAAATCAATTAGAGCATCTCGCAAAAATATCAGTAGAAAACTATCATGAAAAATTCAATAAATACAAATTAGATCTTGCGGCTAATGAGGTGCTTAACCTCGCCATCAACACAAATTTATACTTAAACGATAATCAACCTTGGTTGTTAATAAAAGAAAAAGATAATTTACCTATTGTCAAAGAAATAATTTATAACGTATTGGAGAGTACTCGAATAATAGGATTATTATTATTACCCTTACTTCCTGAATTATCATCAAAAATAAATAGTCAACTAGGATCTCTATACAAAAAAGAAGTACCATGGCATCAACAACTTAATTGGGGACAATTAATTAGTAACTCAACCCTTCCTAAACCATCTCCTGTAATAAATAAACTTGAGTATGAATAGAATCTATAGGTTAATATCTTTTCTCCCAATCTTAATACTTGGATGTACTCCTAATGTAATTGAAGAAAATATAGTAAAGCAAAAAATAAATAGTTTAGATATGAATATATTCTCTAATAAAGGAGAGAAAATTTATTCTATAACCAGTCCATATTCAAGTTTCGATAAAAATAAGCAAAAATTTCAATTAAAAAAGACAATTATAAATATTTTTAACGGTGAGGAAACCAAATATATTATAAAATCCGATGAATCTACGTTATCAAACAACAATAAATTTCTAGAATTAAAAGGAAATGTAAAGTTAAAAACCATTGGTCAAGATGGGGATATTTTACATGCAGATAATTTCATTTGGAATATAGATGAGACTAATTATCTATTAAGGGGAAATATAAGATTTGAAAATAAAAATATAGTATTAAATTCAGCTAAAGCAATTTTGGGTACAGATAATATAATTGAGTTTTTTAATCCAGTAAAATATGTAATTAAGGGGAATAAAAACGAGGATAAATATGAAATCAATTCTGAAAATGCTTACTATAATATCGAGACCGAATCAGTAAGTTTTAAAGCAAAAGAAAAAAGAGTTCGCTCAATAATTTATTTTTAAATATTATTTTTTAAAAAAATATTATTAATTTTCTTCGACCAATTATTTATCCATTTTTCATCAGACTTGGTAAAACATTTTGCACTCCAACCACCTATCAATATAAAAGCCTTAGCATTTATTGGCACAACTAAAATAGATGGAATCTCGGGACAAAAATCAGAAAATTCATCTCTTCCTGGATAAAATTTGGTATTTGCTAAGGATATGAGTTTCATATCTTTTGTTGATCTAAGACAAGTATCTCCAGGACTAAATTCATTACTTGAAGTAATTCCCCTTCTCAAAATATTAACTCCATCATTGTGTATTAAAATTGCTGCGGCAGCAGTAGAAGTTAATATCGCTTCAGATCCCCATGCAAGTTCATCAATAACTTCATTCGGAATGTTTTTATCGAAGATAAACTTATTTTCTCCTTTAAGAGAAGCCTTCTTACCAGCTAATGGTTCAAATTGTTTAAATAAGAAACCTATCAAAATAATAATCAATGAAGCAATTGCAGCTAGTACTTGCGCTCTTTCGAGTTCAGGGGTAATTATTTCTATTGAAAAGAAATTAGCTATTTGAAAAATAAAGAGTATTGTACCAATTAATATTAAAGATTTTCCATTGAATCCCATATATAAAATATGTTAATTCTAATTAAACTATGCAAATATTATATTAGTTAGTAAGTTCAATAATACTCAAACATAGTGTTTTTAATATATAATTAACCAAAACCTTTTAAAATGAATTTAAAAATTAATAAATATCTATTTTCGTTTATAGCTTCTGGTTTAATATTCATAGTTATTCCTTCAACTTCATTCGCAGATGTTACTAACAATATAAATAAATTATTTGTTGTCTCACAACAAAAAAACATTATCAATTACGAAAAAAGCCAGCCTTCATCAATAGATAACCCAGTAGTTGATCCAAATTTTAACGTTATGAGATCTGCAGATACTGAAAGCTCAACTGCTACTTACATTGTTATTGGTTTGTTAGTTGCTGCCACAATAATTCCTTTAGCAACATGGTGGTACTTCTCTAAATAAGAGAATTTATGAATGATAAAGATTCAAGCATTAGTAATCAATTATCTCATATTATTTTTATTACAGGAGGAACAAGGAGTGGTAAAAGTGAATTTGCGGAATATCTAGCAAAGTTAGAAAAGAATTTATCATATGTTGCCTTATCAGAAATAAATCCAGAAGATAAAAAATGGCAAGAAAAAATTAACTTACATCGAAAAAGAAGACCAAAAAATTGGAACTTAATAGAGACAACAGATCTATTAAATACATTAAGTAAAGAAGATGGTCCATTACTAATAGACTCTATAGGTGGTTTTGTTATGGAAAGTATTAATAAAGAAGATAAAGAATGGTTAATAAAGATGAATTCATTAATAAATCTTTTAAAGAAAAGAAAAAGCATGACATTTATTGTTGGAGAGCAAGTAGGGTGGAGTTTGGTCTCAGAATATAAAATTGGTAATACTTATATTGAAAGAATCGGTGAACTGCAAAAGAGTATAACTAAAATATCAAAAGATAATTGGCTTGCAATAAACGGCAGAGCAATCAAAATAGATGAAATAAGTTTAGAAATACCTACTTAAAATTGGAAGTTGCTCTTTTCGAACCAAGAATCCCGCAAAATACTGGTAATATTGCCAGATCATGTGCTGCATTTAACCTACCTTTAAACCTGATAGAGCCTTTGGGTTTCAAAATAGAAGATAAATATTTAAAAAGAGCTGGATTAGATTATTGGCCTTTAGTTACTGTTAACAAGTACAGTAATTTTGAAATATTTTTGGAGTCAAAAACAACAAAAAGATTAATCTCTTTTAGTAAAAAAAACGGGATTTACTTGAAGGATTTTAAATTTAAGGAAGATGATATTTTGCTATTTGGTAGAGAAGATTCTGGATTGCCAGAATGCATTATTGATAGAAGTGACTTTTTAATATCAATATTTATGCCAAATTTACAAACTGGGAGCAATGATCATAAAGGTGTTAGGAGTCTAAATCTTTCTGTCGCATGTGGTATTGCTATATATGAGGCTCATAAACAAATATACTTTCAAAATTGTAATTAAGTACAAACAATGTCTTACAATAATTCCATGTCTCGGTAGCTCAGCTGGTTAGAGCGGCGGATTCATAGCCCGCAGGTCGCGTGTTCAAGTCACGCTCGAGACATTTCAATACTTTGCGATTAAAGAATTTTTCAATCCCATAACTAGTACATATATTAATGTTCAATTCAACTAGTACAGTCTTAGATCCAAAGAAAGCAAAAGCAAAATATCCTGAAGCAAGGGTAATAGTTCTTGATGATAGTTTTAATACTTTTCAACATGTCGCAAATTGTCTCCTTACGATTATCCCAGGGATGAGTGAAAAAAGAGCATGGGATCTAACTGTCAAAGTAGACAATTCTGGTTCGGCGGAAGTGTGGAGAGGTAATCTTGAACAGGCAGAGCTATATCATGATCAACTTGTCAGTAAAGGTTTAACCATGGCACCAATTGAGAAAACATAAAAATAATCAAAAGTGACAGAAAATTTTTGGCTTATAAATTCTAATTGTTCAATGGTTAAAAGATTTGCAAAGAAAAAAAATAAAGATAAAATTTTGAATATATATTTATTGACTCTGGAAGAATTATTGTTGTTTTAGGAAACAAACCACCTCTTGTGAAAACAAGGGGAAGACTTAAAATTGATTCAGCTAGAGATGAATGGAAAAAGTTAATCGCGCAAGGTTGGAGAAGAACTAAACCCGTTTGGGAAGAATTTTAATAACCAATATTATTTCTAGGGTTAGTTATGTAAATTATTAGATTTAGAACGTAATTAGAAGGCATGTTTAATGGCTTCAAAAGAAGTAAAGCCATTCCTTGAGTAACATTAAATCCTTTATCTTCCATAAGTAAAAGAAGGGTCTCATATATTCATTGTAAATAGACTGTCAATTACAAACTAATAATGCTGCTAAAAGAGAATATATGAACTTTTTTTTGAAGAATTTTTAAAAATATTAGTATCTTTAAAAAGTTATTATAAGAAAACTTTTATATTCGGGATTGCTTGAATTTTTGCACTTGAGACTGAAATATATCCACATAATAATTGTAAAATTCCTACTATTTAGTAAATAAACCCATAAAATGAAATCTCTCTTTGCTAGCAAAAGATCAAAAGCAATATTTGGTATTGGGATACTTGCTATTAGTATTGGTGCAATATCAAAGAAAGTAATTAGTTATCCAGTTGGAGGATGCATGAAAGGAGCTCAAGAATTGACTTTTAAGAAGGAAATAAATAATTACTTTATCTAAGTAATAATCTTATTACTTAATCCCTAATTCTCATATCCAGTCAATATGGATAGCTCTTTTAGTGTGAGTACGCCTAAAATTATTTTTCCATTTATTTCCCATGAGGGAAAACCTCTAATTTTTTTATCAATACATACTTGAGTTTGACTGTTTTTGCCATCTTTAGCACACTCAACTACATTAAGTTCCTTATAAGCTTGCTTACCAAAAAATTCTCCTTGATTAAGGCAATTAGGACACCAATATGCTGAATATTTAATTACACCACTATCTTTTAGATACTTTGCAAACTTAATATTTTCTCTAGTACTTTCTGAAGTAACTATAAGTTCTCTCTGTTTATATAAATGAGAGCTATGGAGTGCATTTGGTGAAGTAAGAACAACAAAAAGTAGGATTAATAAACGTTTCATTTATTTACTACTTTCCCTCCAAACCTTCTTACTATTTTATCAAGTAAAATACGCATATCTTTATTTTTAAGATTCTCTACTTGTTGAAGATTCTCAAGAAGATCACATATTTGATCTTGTGTGTCTTCATTTAATTCAGTTACTGCCATAAAGATATAGGGTTTAAACTTCCAATTTTAGATCGAAAGTATACACGTTTATTGTATAAATATTTTTTTATTGCTATTTTTTTAATGCGGGCTAAGGTTCATTTCTCCACGAGGATTTAGTCCGCTTAATTTTAAAGTTTCAAATAATTTTAGGAATCCCTTTAAGCAATTATTTAGAATTAGTTTCAAAAATATTTAGTATTTTTTGATTTCAACCTCACACGTAAAAGTTATTTGATACTAATTATAATAAGTGTGACACCTATTTTTTTAAAATGTCGTTATTTTGGTTCATAACTTTCTTGAAATACTTAAATTCAATAAATTCATGCATCAATTTGATATCATTGGACAATGTGTTTTTATTCATCATATAATCATCACTATTAACTAGGGATTTGTCATTTTTAGAGACTGATTCTTGTTCAAAAGAATTATTTACAAAATTCAACATAAAGCTTGATTTGTCGGGAAATATATCGCTTAATACTCCTCTGGATCTTAATGCCTCTTCAACCAATAAACCAGTAACTTTTGACTGACTAAATTCATTAGCCTTACATAATTTATCAATAATTTCGTGAACTTCCTCACTCGGCAAAAAACCAATTCTTTTCCTCTGAGAGGGCATAATAAATAAATTTAAGTGTCACACTTGCACATTATAAGTGTTGCACTATATTTGATTTAAGTCAAATAATTTTTATTATGCATATCTTAATATTACCTGTAGGATTTATTCTTTGGTATTTAGCTTATGAAGCAAAGCCTATTATTAATGACGAAGTAACAATTAATTTGGAAGAGAAGAACACAAATAAAAGAAATAAACTTTTAAATATAATTAACGAAAGCTTTTAAAACTCACTTCCAACAAATTTTGACCATTCTTTGTGCTTATAGTCTAAATCTGAGATTAACTGTTTTTGATAAGTATATTTAAGTCGATTTTCGTTAAGAGCTTTTTTTTGTAATAATCATCTCCTTTGAGAAAAAATCAGGAGGGTTAGTACTATCAATTTTTTTTGTATTATACATTTATAAATTTGTTATATTTTTTTATATGAAAAAACAAACGTAAGTCTTGATATTTTTATAATTTTTTATAATTAATCAATACTCATATATTTAGCAAGTTTGTAAAAATTACTAATCATATAAATAAAAAAGGCTATATTAAAGAAAATATATAATCTACTATGAATCTTAAGGAGCGAGGAATAACTGTTGGAGATTTACTAATAATATTTTTAATAATCCTAACTACCACAATATTAGTCAAAACATTTAACAAGGATAAGAAAACAACCCTGAATCAAGGTAATCAAGAGGAAATATATCAAAAGAAAACCTTATTATCAAAAATTAATTTAAACAATTTGTCCGTATAATTTAAATTAAAATTTTATTTTTATATTGTTGATACTGAGTACTCTTAATTAATTTACTTATTTAATTAATTTATTTAATTATTAATAATTATTCTAAATTTAAACTATTGAATTTAACGAATTAATAGTGGATAAACCATAAGTAATTTAAAGCAAAGATTCGGGATTTTCCCATTTTAAATTATCCTTTAAATCATTGATATCGTTTGATAGAGAAACTAAATTAACCATTTGCAGAATTTGAATTTTATTTAGCCTGTCTATAGCTATAAGTTTATTAAGCATTTCAAGAACATATTTATCATTAATATTCATTTTTGGCAGTAAAAAATAACTGTAGTATCTTAATAGAATCAGTCTATCTTAAAATTTAAAAATTACTTCTTAAACTTATTTAAAATCTATCTCTAAATAAAAAAATAAAATATTAATTCTGCAGAAATAAAACTTTAGTTATCAATTCAAAATCCTAAACTCACTTTCATGTAAATTCGTTTATTGTAAAAAAAAAAAAAAATGGAAAAAAACTCTAGAGAATAATTTTTAAATAGAGCTGAAGTAAATGAGATGATTGAATCTGCTCTAAGAAGGCACAATAGAAGATCTACAATAATCTCGAGTGTACTTGGATGGATTCTTATAGGTGGATATTCTTTTGGACTATTCCAAGCTGTACAAAACGTCTAATCAAGTTCAACTATAAATATGAACACGCTAGATGATAGATTAATTCTAGATTTTGTTTTTATTATGATTGAATATATTGAGGAAAATTTAACTGTTATTAGAAAATATTTAAACAAAAGAAAAAAGGAAATTTCAAAATTGAATAAGGCTTCCATAATGGAAGAATTCAAAGAATGGAGCAAGGATCCAATACCGGAAACAGAATCAATATGGACATTACCTGATTTAACGAGCAGCGAAAGGTTAAGAAATTTTTGCCGCTCAATTAAAAAGGAAATAAGATAAGTTTTTAACTACCTAGTTGTATATGATTTACCTTTAAGTAATAATAACCCGCAAATCCTACTATATTTAATATTATAACGAAAACCCAAGCTCCAATTGGTTGATTAGAATCAAATTTTTTTATTTTAACTTTATCTTTTAGTCTTTCAATATATTTAGCCATAATTAAAAGTTTTTAAAAAGAGTAACCCCAATTATAGAGAGTTTAATTTAAGGGAATCTTAAATAAAATAAAATTTCTTTTAATTATAATTTTTTGTTGTCAAGCCTCTTAATGGGATATTTAGTTAACTCCTTTTTGAGATTTTTTAAAAGTTTATTATGATTCAAAATTGTAAATTTCCTAGTAAAAGAATAATGCCATTTCATTGAATTAAAAAAAAACTTGCTAATTCATTATCAATAAAATTATAATACTTATTACGGTCATTCAGACCATAAATAATTTAAATAAGGACAAATTTTTTCATGAGCTTAAGAGTTGGCCAAGAAGCACCAGACTTTAGTGCTACAGCAGTATATGATCAGGAGTTTAAGGAGATTACACTTTCAGGTCTAAGAGGTAAATGGGTTGTTTTATTCTTTTACCCACTAGATTTTACATTTGTATGCCCAACTGAAATCACTGCATTTAGTGATAGATATCAAGATTTCTCAGCACTTAATACGGAAATACTTGGAGTATCAGTTGATAGCAAACACTGTCATTTGGCTTGGATACAAACTCCAAGAAATGAAGGTGGAATAGGTGATATTAACTACCCGTTAGTTTCTGACTTAAAAAGAGAAATTTGCCAGGCATACAATGTTCTTAATGATGATGGAGAGGCAGATAGAGGTTTGTTTCTTATCAATCCCGAAGGTGTAGTTATGCATACTACTGTTAACAAGGCTCCTGTAGGCAGAAATGTTGATGAAACACTAAGAATTCTTCAAGGTTACCAATACGTTGCGGCAAACCCAGATGAAGTCTGTCCAGCCAACTGGACCCCCGGGGAGAAAACAATGTTAGAGGACCCCAAAGGTAGTAAGGAATATTTTTCTGCACTATAAAAGGATTAGACAATTTTTAATTAAGTATTGAGTAGTAAATAATTATAAAAAAATAAAAAATAAACATATTCAAAATGGGGATAACATCCACTTTATGAGGTTTGTGTACGATCCAATCGCTTAAATTAGTTTTATATGATAAAAAAGACCACGTAAAAAAAGAAATTTCTATAGCGACTAAGATAAAAACATTAATTAAATTTAGGTCATTTAAACCAAAATATCTATAAATATGAAACTGATCATCAACATTAATATTATTAATTTGAAGATGCCAAAGAAAAAGAGAAATCAATATAAAATTTACCAAGATTAATTTTTTTAATAAAAACCTAGATTTCTTAAAAATTAATAGACTAGAAATTATAAAAATGAAAAAACTTAACTGAATAATATCCGGTTTTGGTATATTAATTTCTTCAAAAAATAGATTAAATATAAGATCAAAATTTATATATATGTAATCAGCTATATAGTACGAGAGAAATATCAAATTTATTGCTACTAAGAAAAATAATCTTTTACCTGTAATTATATTTTTACTATAAATATTATTCTTATTAAAATCATAGTATGTATAGCATTTTAAAGAATTTAAACATACCATAGATGGACATATTGTACCGCTCAAATAGTAAAGAATTGAATAAAAGGAAATATCATTAATATTGAACAAATACAAATTAAACCATTGTTTTTGTACAAGTGGAAGAATAAGTAAAAATGAAACTGTAACTAATAACTTCGTTGTATTGTTTTTAATTATCAAGAAAATATTATATTTTTAATTTAATTTAAAACAATTAAATCAAACTTTCAACAATTTAGAAGTTGTTAATTTAAAAACTTTTTTATCTATAGTTTCTTGATTTAAAAGTATTTCAACTAATTTATCTAGTAAGACTCTATTTTTTTTTAATATTTTTATTGAATTATTTAATGAAATTTTAGAAATCTTTATGATTTCACTATCTATTCTAGAACTAGTATTTTCTGCTATGAGAGGCTTTCTTCTAAATAATCCATCTCCCAAAAACATTTCATTATTATCAGAACTCATTGAAATTGGACCAATAATTGAAAATCCATATTTTGTAACCATTTCCCTTACAATATTTGTTGCATAAGAGATATCATTTATTGAGCATTGCGTAATTTCACTTTCCCCAAAAACTATCGTTTCTGCTGCTCTTCCAGCAAGGGCAATTTCTATTTTTGAGAATAATAATTTTTTTGAAATCAAGCCACTAGAAATTACATCTTCATCAGGGCATATTTTTGTATATCCTCCTAGAGATCCAGATCTAGGTAAAATCGTAATTTTATCAACTGACTCAATACCATTTCTCACAGCAGATACAATAGCTCTGCCTACTTCGTTATAAGCGATAATTTTTTTCATATTTGGAGAAGTTATTAATGAACTTCTCAGGCCAATGGTAATTTTATCAAGAGCATTTTCTATATGAAGATCACTGATTAATTTAGATTCATCTCTTGCACAGTGAATAGCACTCTCGTTCATTAAATTTGCAAGATCTGCTCCCGAAAATCCAACAGTTCTAGAAGCCCAATATCCTAAGTCAACTCCGTTTGAAAGTGGTTTTGAAAGTGAGTGAACTGAAAGAATTTTTTTTCTTCCAACTAAATCTGGAAGCATTACTTCTATTTTTCTATCAAATCTTCCTGGTCTTAATAATGCTGCATCCAAAATATCTGGTCTATTTGTTGCTGCTAAAACAATAATCCCGGAATTATCAGCAAAACCATCTAATTCAGTTAGAAGCTGATTGAGTGTTTGTTCTCTTTCATCATTTCCACCTCCGATCCCAGACCCTCTTTGCCTACCAATAGAATCAATTTCATCAATAAAAATTATACAAGGAGATTTTTCCTTAGCCTTAGAAAATAGATCCCGCACACGGCTTGCACCAACACCAACAAAAAGTTCTACAAACTCTGATGCCGATATTGAGAGAAAAGGGACTCCTGATTCACCAGCAATTGCTTTAGCCAATAATGTTTTACCTGTTCCTGGAGGGCCAATTAAAAGAACACCTTTAGGTACTTTTGCTCCAAGATTTTCAAATTTCTTTGGTTCTTTCAAAAAAGTTATTACCTCTTTTAATTCCTCAGCGGCTTCAGGAACACCAGCTACATCATCGAATCTCGTTTCTACATCATCAATAGTTACAAATTTAGCTTGATTTTTAGAAAAACCAAAAGCTCTGGAAGCCAATTTTGATGTACTCCTCAAGATTAAGACTATAGCTAATATAAAAATCAGAAAAAGACTTATTGAAGCGAACGAATTTGCAGCTGTAGTTTCTTTTCTACTATTATTTATACTGAGATCCACTTTATTTTCAGTTGCCTTTTCAAGGATTAATTGATCGTTGTAAAGGATAGGTATTTTAAATTTATCGCCATTTTTGTACAGAACATCAATTTCTCTCTGTCTCGGATAGAAAAATATTGATTCTATTTTTCCAGTCTCTATATCCTCTAGAAGATCCGAATAACTTGATTTAGAATTTGAATATGAGAATTTTGATCTAAACACTAATCTTTATAAGTGATTAATAAAGCATATATGCTTATTTAAAAAATTGACGTATATAAACAAAATATACTCAAAAGTTTTGGAGATAACCAGTTAAGGGTTATATTAATATATGGAAACAAAGAAACAGAATGGCTGTACCAAAGAAGAAAAAATCAAAGAGCAAAAGGAACCAAAGGCACGCTGTCTGGAAAGGCAAAGCAGCATTAGCAGCTCAAAAAGCTATATCTTTAGGTAAATCAGTTTTAACTGGGAAAGCTCAAGGATTTGTTTACCCTATTGAAGAAGAAGAAGAAGAATAGCTTTTAAGATCCTAATTTAAATGCCTCAAGTATTATGGCATAGACTGCACCAATTCTTAATTTATCAACTACGGTCCATATATAATAAAATTTTGAGCTAGAGGAAGGCTTAATTCTTATAATGAATTCAATAAAAACGATAATTATTGGAACCATAATCAACTCATTTTTACCTTCAGATATAAATTTTGTAAGAAAATTGGCGAACAAAAAATAGCCTGTCAAAACAGAAATTAAACCAATAGATTTTATCCTCCAAGTATCACTTAGAAACCCAAAAAATAAATTATTTAACTGGTAGATAATTCTTGAAAAATTAGTTTTTTGCATTATTAAAAGACACTAAATAATCACTTAGAAAGCTACAGTCAACATATGATTTTTTTAGTTTAGGACCTTTAATTACATTTGCCACATTATTCTCATCACCGAGACTGTCTAAAATACAATCCAATTTAATATCTTCCTCAAGAATAATTGGGATATTTGAAGGAACAAAAATTGTAGGTAAGTTAGCTGCTAAGGAAGATTTCAATCCTGGATTGGAGTCTTCAAAAACAATTGAGTTATTTTTGTTTATACCACTTAATTGAATACCCTTTAAATAAGGTAATGGATTTGGTTTCTTTAATTCAACGTCTTCACTTGAAATAATGAACTCAAAAGGATTGAAGCCATTAAAAAGATATTCAACTAGTAAATCAACTTGAACTCTAGAACTTGAAGTAATAATAAATTGTCTTATTTTTTTTCTATGTAATTCATTTATTAACCTAAAAACTCCAGTTTTTAAGTTGACACAATTTTTTTTTATAAGTTCTAAATAGTGAAACTGTTTCTTTTCGTGGATTTTGATGATTAAATCATCTGATAAAGAATAATTTTTCGATTCGGAATAGTAAGCAATTCTATTTTTGCCACCATTTATTCTCAAAAGTTGGATGTATTTATCAGTATTCCAATTCCAATCAAGACCAAAGTCATTAAATGCATGATTAAAAGCGGGTAGATGTGCTTCTAATTCTGTATTTGCAATAGTACCATCTAAATCCCAATAAACCCCTTCAAGATTAGCCACCAAGAAGAAATTCTTTTATTTACGATAAAATACTAGAGCTATTATTGCTGGTCCTGCTAACGCAACTACGGCTAAAGGAATGAGTGTTGCCATGATTAATTAATATGTTTTGTGATACTATTTTTACAAATAAACGACAGAACTGTACTACTACGTTACAAGATTGAATTAAATTATGAAATCATGGACATGTATAGAAAATTGTGGAGCTTGTTGTAAATTCAACTTGAACGAAAGAATTGATCTGGCTGACAAACTTAATGATCAAGATATTACTTTAATCAATTCAATGACGGCTAAGGACGGTTGGTGTAAAAATCTGGACAGAAAAAATAAAAAATGCTTAATTTACGAAACAAGACCTCATTTTTGTCGAGTAACTGAATTTTCAACTGCATTTCAAGGATATTTAAAATCTGGTGACAAATTTCTTATAGATTGTTGCAAACAACATATTTCATCAAATTATGGAAATAAAAGTAAAGAGATGAAAAGTTTTAAAATGGCAGTCTCCGGAAAATGAATAGTAAATTAGAAAAAAAAGAGGACAATATAGAAAAAAGTTTCTTATCTATATTCATTACAACTTTTACGACCATATTTATTGCAGAACTTGGTGATAAAACTCAGATAGCTACATTAATGCTTTCTGCTGAATCAGGGAAGCCAATAATTGTTTTTCTTGGGAGTTCTCTAGCTTTGATAAGCTCTAGTGTAGTAGGAGTTCTTATTGGAAAATGGTTGTCAAAAAAAATTTCACCAAGCAAATTTGCATTATTTACTGGAATTTTAATGATATTAATAAGTGTATTTTTAGCTTATGATACTTTTAAAAATTATTTATAAATGGTTTTAAGTTTATTACTATCAACATTTTTTACCGTTTTTATAGCTGAATTAGGTGACAAGACTCAACTAGCTACTTTAACTATAAGTGGAACTTCAAATAAACCATTTGCTGTTTTTTTAGGTTCTTCTTCAGCACTCGTTTTTGCGAGTTTACTAGGTGCTTTAACAGGTGGTTCTATATCCAGTTTTTTACCAGAGATTGTTCTTAAATCAATTGCTTCCATTACTTTTTTAATTATTGGTAGCAGGCTTTTTATTAATTCATTCGTTATTGACAAAGAAGAAAAAGAAGACAAAAAAAATAATTAGTTTTAAGCTTGGATAAAAGGTGTAATAATAGAATATATAAAATAATCAACTCATAAATATAAACCTATATTATGTTCACAACATCTTCAATAATTGATAATTTGAATCAGTCAGAAGGGTTAGAATATAAAAAATTATGTAGATCTTTAAAAATAACAAAAAAATCCGATAAAGATAAACTAAATATCGCTTTAACAGCTCTAGAGAAACTTGAGATAATTAATAAAAATAAAGATAATGAATATATCTACATAAAAGACAGCGATCATATTGTCGCAAAAATAAGGTGCAGTAGCAAAGGTTATTGCTTTGCCGTAAGAGAAAAAAATAAAGAAGATATTTATATTAAAGAAAATCTACTTAACTATGCCTGGAATGGAGATAAAGTATTAGTAAGAATTATAAAAGAAGGTTACAGAAGAAGATCGCCAGAGGGAATAGTTGATTGTATTCTAGAAAGATCAAATAAAATACTTCTATCTAAAGTTGAAATAATAAACAATGTTGTATACGCCATTCCTATCGATGATAGAATTCTTTCTAAAATAAAACTTCCAAAAGAGGATAAAAAGTACACCTTCAAACCAGAAAAGAAAAATATAGTAAAAGTTGAAATTGAGAGGTTCCCTATAGGTCAGGAGGAAGGATTAGGCCATGTGATAAAAGAATTACATTTGAATAATAATGAGGAATTTGATACTGATTTTGTTTTATCTAAAAGCAATATCATCAAGTCAAACAATAATGTTATTGAAACTAAGAAGATAGAAAAAAGGGAAAGAATAGACTTATCAGATAAAAACTCTTATTTGATCAAAAGCTGGAATTCGGATAATTCTCCAATTCTTCCAATGATTCAAATAGAGCTAGAAAAGAATCAATGTTCTAAATTATGGTTACACACAAATAATATTGCAGAAAGAGTAGAACTAAATAGTAAAAAATCCTTAGAAATGTTCTTTAATAGCTTTGAATCATTCCCTTTATTGAATGATTGGCAAAATTACATTAGTGATGAAATAATAAATGCTTCTGAATTTAATTTAGGAGAAAAGAATGAAGCAATAAGTATATGCATTCATTTGAATAGCGATAACGAAATTACAGACTGGTCATTTCACCTTACTTTTGTAAGATGTTCTCTTATTGTTGGCAATGATTATACTGACGCACTTTTATCAAGAAAAAGTAAGACTAGAATTACATCCCGAATACTAAAACCTATTAAAGAATATATAGAAGATCTAGATAAAATATTGGAAATTTCAACATCATTTAGACAAAGACATCTCTTAGAAGGCAAAGTTGAAATCCCGACTCCTCTAAATAAAATAAAATCATTAGATGAATTTTTTATTCATAACCCTGCTGAATATTCAAAAGGATATTTTGAGCCATTAAAAAAAGATGATTGCCAAACATACCTTTCACCAATACTTGATGAGGGGAATTTAATATGGTTCAAACACTCAATTCAATACGGATTAAAAAGTGCAGGATACATTTTAAAGGGATTAGACTATATAAATTTAAATGAAATGATCAAATATTCGGAATTTCTTGGCAATGATTTAGAGCTAAATGAAGATGGTAATTTAACATTAAGTCAAATAATTAAATTTTGCGATGACGATAAAAAGAGAATCTTACATAAACTATTAATTAATGAATTTAAAGAAAATGAATTAAGCCTGATATCTAAAAATTCAGAAAATGATGAATCAGAAGAATTATTTACTTCTCCTTGGACATTGCCCGGATATGACTTCACAAATCTTATGAATCAGTACTGTATTTTTAATATGATAATAAATGGAAAGAAATCAAAGAAAAATAATACAAATGATATAAATATAATGGAGAGCAATTCATGGGAGAAAGTAAATTGGGATATATTTAATTCATCAATTTCAAAAAATATAGATTTAATATTTAATGAATTTATAATGGATAAAGTTAATGAATATAAAAATAAAGTTATCCAATATAAATCAAATATTTTAAGTTTAAAAAAAGTACGAAAGGCAGAAAAATTATTAGGTAATTCATATAGTGGTTTTATTTTGTCAGTGCAAAGTTATGGTTTTTTTGTTGAAATAACAGAACTAAATTTGGAAGGTCTTGTTCATGTCAGTACCCTTAATAATGATTGGTACGAATATAGATCAAAACAAAATTTATTGATTGGAAGAAAATCCAAGAAGTCATATAAAGTTGGAGATGAAATAGAAGTAAAAATCATTAAAGTTGATATTCTTAAATATCAAATTGATTTAGAGTTAACATAAATAAATTACCAAAAATATATTATGGAAATAATTCTCCCAATAAAATATATATACAGTTTATATAATGATCTTTAAGAAAAAATATTTATTATTAACTTTTTTTTTAATAATAATATTCCAAATATTATTACACACAAATAATAAACAGAGGGTTTCAATCAGATATCTTAAATGGACTGTTCAAGAAGTAAGTTTAGGTAAGTTGATCAGTATCTCTTTTTATTCTGGTTTATTTATAAGCGCGTTTTTAAATACAACAATAACTGGTAATAAAAAAAATAAATTCGAAAATGCAGAAGAAAATTATGAACCACTAAATGATGTAGAAGATATAAAATCTAATGTTGAAATGCCTCCACAAAGGGATATAAGAGATTCTCAGCCAACAATATCAGTAAATTATAGAGTAGTCCAAAATGGAGAAGAAAATTATTCCAAAAGTGATCAGAATTTTTCAGAAAAGCCAAACGACAAAAATGACTGGGTTAATGATGATAATGATTGGTAGATGAAAATAATTTAAATTATAAAAAATGTATATTTTTATTTATAATAAAGTTTAAATATAATTATTTTTATGGAAGATAATTTAGAACCAATTAAAGAAGTAAATAATGAAATATCAGATAATAACAATAGATCTAACTCTGAAGAAGTAAAAGATACTAAATCAGATAAAAATATCGATTTGAATGCAAACACTGATGAATCTCAAAATAATCCTACTCCTAAAGTTGATAAAAACAATGAAAATGCTATCTCCTCCAATACTATTTCTAAACCAAAAAAAGAACTTCCTATAGAGAAAAAGCCATTCCAAGAATTTATTAATATTCATCTTATACCCTCCTTAATACAAGAAATTAATCAAAGGGGGTTAGAAGTAAATAATATCAATCTTGAAAATACTAATAGACCTATTGCTGGAGATAAATGTTGGGTAGTAAATTGTGAAATTAAAGATACATGCAGCTTTTGGCTATCATTCGAGAAAGAAGACATTAGTTCATCAAAAAGTATTTCTTTATCCAAACCAAGTCAAAAACCTAGTATTATCGAGTCATTCCTTATCGATGAGAAGAGAATAACCCTTAAATTAATTATTTCACGTATAATGCAGAGGTTAAATGGACAAAAATTAATAGGGGTTAATTAAAGAAACAATAACACCTAGTAAACTTTTCCCTCGAAAATACAAATAATAGTAAATAATAGTATTAATAAATAAATCAAATATGGCTCAATCAACTATTGAATCAAAAAATAAAAAAGAAGTAAATAATGGAAAAGTACCCTCAAAGGAAACAATATTGTCTCCAAGGTTTTATACAACAGACTTTGAGGCTATGGAAAATATGGATTTATCAATAAACGAGGAGGAATTAGAAGCTATATGTGAAGAATTTAGAAAAGATTACAACAGGCATCACTTTGTTAGAAATAGTGAATTTGAAGGTGCTGCAGAAAAATTAGATCCAGAGACAAGAGAGCTTTTTGTTGATTTTCTTGAAGGAAGTTGTACTTCAGAATTTTCAGGATTTTTGCTTTACAAAGAGCTTAGCAAAAGGATCAAAGCCAAGAACCCTCTTCTTGCTGAATGTTTTGCTCATATGGCCAGAGATGAAGCTAGGCATGCGGGTTTCTTAAATAAATCTATGAGTGATTTTGGATTACAGTTGGATTTAGGTTTTTTAACGGCCAATAAAGATTACACCTATTTCCCACCACGAAGTATTTTTTATGCCACTTATCTATCTGAAAAAATAGGTTATTGGAGATATATCGCAATTTATAGGCATCTTGAAAAAAATCCAGATAGCAAGATTTTTCCACTATTCAATTACTTTGAAAATTGGTGTCAAGATGAAAATAGACATGGTGATTTCTTTGATGCACTAATGAAAGCACAACCGCGTACTGTCAAATCTCTAAGTAAAAAAATTACCATTGGTGGGTCTACATTTACACATCCACTATTCGACTATTTTCATAGATTTAGATACTTTTTAAACAATCTTCCATTAACTTCTAAATTATGGTCAAGATTTTTTCTTTTAGCTGTTTTTGCAACAATGTATGCTAGGGATCTGGGAATAAAAAAAGATTTCTACAGTTCTTTAGGATTAGATGCAAGAGAATACGACCAGTATGTCATTAATAAAACAAATGAAACATCTGCCAGAGTTTTTCCAGTTGTTTTAGACGTATATGATGACTCATTTTATGGAAGATTAGACAAAATAGTTGAAAACAATAAGGTGCTTTCTGATATTGCTACCAGCGATGGAAATAAAGTAACTAAAACCTTAAAGAAATTACCTAAATATTTATCAAACGGTTACCAGCTATTAAGACTATACTTATTAAAACCTCTAGATAGTAAAGATTTCCAACCTGCGATTAGATAATCTTTTATATAGAGTAAATTTATAGACTCATATGCTTACGTCACAAATCAAATCAAATGAAATCGAATTTGGAAGTTGTAATAAAGATTTATTAGAAGAAATTATTTTCTATGGCATTGGACTAGGTGCCGATTTTATAGAAATATTTATAGAAAATACTGATAACGCAAGTGTTCTAGCTGAAGAGGATTACATAACAAGTGTAAGCCCATCATTTGGAAGGGGTGCTGGGATAAGAATTTTCAAAGACAAGAGGGACGGATTTGTTAGCACAAATGATTTATCAAAACATGGCTTGATGAGATCAGTATCTCAGGCTATTGAGATGTTAGATATAACAGACAAAAGAAATAGAGGAGTTTTTAACGGTTTAAATAAACATAGAGATTACAGCTTGTCCAAGAAAACATGGATTAATGAAGTTCCATCTATTCATGAGATAAGTGAAAAACTATTAATCAGTACAAAGTCTCTTAAAAAAAATAACAAAATAATTACTAGAAAAGGAAGTTACTCAAGAAATCTGCAAGAGGTAATCATAGCCTCCAGCGATGGAACTTATGCCTCAGATATTAGGTTGCATCAAACAGTTGGTCTTAACGTAATTGCTAGTGATGCCCAATATAGATCTAATGGGAGTAGAAGATTTGGATCTTCAGGAATGCCTAATGAATTCAGATTTTGGGATCATGAAAAAGCTGCAAATGAAGTGTTTGAAAGTTCAATGAATATGTTGTACGCGGATTACGTTGATGCTGGACAAATGCCTGTTGTATTAGCTAATAAATTTGGAGGCGTTATATTTCATGAAGCATGTGGACATTTGCTTGAAACCACACAAATAGAGAGAGGGACAACACCCTTTGAGAATAAATTGAATGAAAAAATTGCACATGAATCAGTAACAGCAATTGATGAAGGTATATCGGAAGGATCTTTTGGTTCATTATCAGTAGATGATGAAGGAATGGAACCAGAGAAATCAGTCCTTATAAAGGATGGGATTTTAAAAAAATTTATCTCCGACAGGGCAGGTGAATTGAGAACTGGCCATAAAAGAACAGGGAGTGGAAGAAGACAAAATTATTCTTTTGCAGCAGCTTCAAGGATGAGAAATACTTATATTGCGAAAGGTGAATACTCTAAAGAAGACTTAATAAGTAGTATTACAGATGGTCTTTACTGCAAATCAATGGGTGGGGGAAGTGTTGGTGCTACAGGACAATTTAATTTTGCTGTAGAAGAGGGATATCTAATTAAAAATGGAAAATTAACAAATCCAGTTAAGGGGGCAACTTTGATTGGTGAGGCTAAAGAAGTTATGCCAAAAATATCAATGTGCGGAAATGACTTGGAACTAGCACCTGGATTCTGTGGATCAATTAGTGGAAGTGTCAACGTAACGGTTGGCCAGCCTCATATTAAAGTTGATTCAATCACTGTTGGTGGAAGATAAACTATGGATTCAAAAGAAATAACAACTCAAATCTCCAAAGCTGCAGATTTTCTAAATGTTAAAAAATGGGATTATGGAGCAAGCTTTTCTAATGACTATTCTGTACAAGTAGATAAAGGTGATGCTAAACAACTTAAGTCCTCACAAAAGCAAGTTTTAACTATAAGAGTTTGGAACGAATCTAATCTAGTTGGTATTACTACAACAAGTGATATTAGTGAATCTGGTATTAAAAAGGCTCTAAATCAAGCGAATATAGCTTCTGATTTTGGCAATAAGAATGAAAGCACTGAATTTTCACCACTAGCGAAGGATCCTATTAAAGTTGAGGAATTTAAGAAAAGAAATCCTGTTGGAATAAAAAAATTACTTATGCTTTTAAGAGAAGCAGAGGTAAAACTAATTAAAAGTCATGAATCCATAAAATCTGTTCCATATAATGGTTTATCTGAGAGTTTCTTTGAGAGAGTTTATGCAAATAGTGATGGAGCCTTTCGAAGTTATACTAAAAGTCAAGCTGCACTATATTTATATGCAAGAGCGGAAGAGAAAAATATGAAACCTCGAAGCTCAGGTTCTGTAAAACTTGGACATGGAGTTGATGATATTGATATAGAATCTTGTATTAAAGAGGCCTCAGATAAAACAATATCTCATCTTAATTATTCACCAATTAAAACGGAAAAATATTTAATATGTTTTTCCCCAGAAGCCTTTCTGACGATCATTAATGCCTTTAGCTCTATGTTTAATGCTAGAAGCATTCTAGATGGGGTGAGCCTATCTAATAAAAACTCCATTGGAGAGATACTATCTACAGAAGCACTTAATGTTTATGATGATGGTCTTCACGAAAAGAATATTTCTTCATCACCATTTGATGGAGAAGGAACCCCTACCAAAAGACTATGTTTAATAAACAAGGGGAAAATTGAAAATTTCATACACTCTGAATCAACTGCAAGAATTTTTAAAACAATCCCCACTGGCCACGCCGGACTTGGATCAAAAGTCTCAGTATCTCCTGATTGGATAGTAGTTGAGAAATCAAATGGAGACTATGATCTTAAAACATCACTAAATCATCTTAATTATGATGGAGAATTTGTTTATATTGAAGAATTAAATGCAATTCATGCAGGTGTAAGAGCAAGTCAAGGTTCGTTCTCTCTTCCATTTGATGGATGGCTTTATAAAGACGGTACAAAAATTTCAATAGAATCTGCAACTGTAGCAGGCGATATCAAATATCTATTGAAAAATATAGTAAATATTGAGTCAAACCAGGAGGTAACAACTAGTGGAGTGTCTCCACATATATGGGTAGATCAATTATCAATAACTGGTGACGCGTGAGAAT
>QCHO01000002.1 GCA_003279535.1 Prochlorococcus sp. AG-402-C22 | reverse complement strand
TTTGATTATTTAAGAGATAATATGTCTACTGATATTAATGAGGTAGTCCAAAGAAAATTCTATTACTGTGTGATTGATGAGGTGGATTCAATATTAATTGATGAAGCCAGAACACCTCTAATCATTTCCGGTCAAGTTGAAAGACCACAGGAAAAATATCAAAAAGCTGCAGAATTATCTCTGGAATTAATTAAAGCAAAAGAATTAAGTAAAGATGGTATTGATCCTGAAGGTGATTATGAAGTTGATGAAAAGCAAAGAAGTTGCATATTAACAGATCAAGGTTTCGCAAAATGTGAAGAGTATTTAGGAGTTAAAGATTTATATAATCCTAAAGATCCTTGGGCGCACTATATAACCAACGCTTTAAAAGCCAAAGAATTATTTATTAAAGATGTAAATTACATTATTAAAAACAATGAGGCTGTGATAGTGGATGAATTTACTGGGAGGGTAATGCCAGGTAGGCGTTGGAGTGATGGACAGCATCAGGCAATCGAAGCAAAAGAGAGTCTTAAAATTCAGCCTGAGACTCAAACGTTAGCATCTATCACTTATCAGAATTTTTTCCTCTTATATCCCGGTCTGGCAGGAATGACGGGAACTGCAAAAACTGAGGAGGTTGAATTTGAAAAAACTTATAAATTAGAATCAACCGTTATACCTACCAATCAGATAAGAAAGAGACAAGATTGGCCGGATCAAGTATTTAAGACAGAGATTGGCAAATGGAAAGCCGTTGCTAAAGAAACTGCACAAATCCATAGAGATGGTAGACCTGTTTTAGTTGGTACAACTAGTGTTGAAAAAAGTGAGTTATTAAGTTCACTTTTATTTGAAGAAAAAATTCCACATAATTTGTTAAACGCTAAGCCAGAGAATGTTGAGCGTGAGGCGGAAATTGTTGCGCAGGCAGGGAGAGCAGGTGCTGTTACTATTGCGACTAATATGGCAGGAAGGGGAACAGATATAATTCTTGGTGGTAACAGTGACTATATGGCAAGACTTAAATTAAAGGAAATTTTAATTCCTTTGCTAGTAAAGCCTGATAATGAGCATAAGCCACCAATTCCTAAGCAAAGAAAATCAAAAGCCAATGGCGGTTTTTCTTCAAAAGTTAGCTCAAATTTGAAAAAAAATATTTCTAATTCTTCAACTAGTCTTTTCCCTTGCAAACTGGATGAAGAAATTGACAAGAAACTCTCTATTTTATCCAATGACCTTGTTCAAAATTGGGGCGATAGGCAACTTTCTGTCTTGGAACTAGATGATAGGATAGCTACTGCAGCGGAAAAAGCACCGACTGAGGATAATATGATTAAGCTTTTGAGAGAGGCCTTATCAGATGTAAAAGAAGAATATGAAAAAGTTTTAATTCATGAAGAACAAAATGTAAGAGAAGCTGGCGGTTTACATGTCATCGGTACTGAGAGACATGAATCAAGAAGAGTGGATAATCAACTTAGAGGTAGAGCTGGAAGACAAGGTGATCTTGGAAGTACAAGATTCTTTTTATCCTTAGAAGACAATTTATTGAGAATTTTTGGTGGTGACAGGGTAGCAAATCTAATGAATGCATTTAGGGTTGATGAAGATATGCCTATCGAATCAGGAATGCTTACTAGATCTCTAGAAAGTGCCCAAAAAAAAGTAGAAACATATTATTACGATATTAGAAAACAGGTTTTTGAATATGACGAGGTAATGAATAATCAAAGAAAGGCAGTTTATGGCGAAAGACTAAGAGTCTTGCAGGGGATTGATTTAAAAAGGCAAGTAATAGGATATGGAGAAAGAACAATGAGTGAAATTGTAGAGGCTTATATTAATCCTGATCTACCTCCTGAGGAATGGAATATCGACCAATTAATTTCTAAAGTCAAAGAATTTATATATTTATTGGACGACTTAAAAGTTGATGATATCAATTTACTGTCAATAGAAGAATTAAAAAACTACCTTCATGAGCAGTTGCGAATAGCTTATGATTTAAAGGAATCACAAATTGAGAAGATTCGTTCTGGATTAATGAGAGAAGCTGAAAGATTTTTCATCTTACAGCAAATTGATAATTTATGGCGGGAACATCTTCAATCCATGGATTCCTTAAGGGAATCAGTTGGATTGAGAGGTTACGGCCAAAAAGATCCTTTAATTGAATATAAAAATGAAGGCTATGATATGTTTCTCGAAATGATGACTAATATGAGACGTAATGTTATCTATTCAATGTTTATGTTTCAACCTAAAACTGATACGGATGATACAAATTAAATCAAGTTCTAATCATCTCCTAGAAATTCTATAATTTCTTTGTCTTTAAGATTTTGAGCATCTCCAAGTTTAGAAATATCAATAGATTCTGAGTTAGCAAGACATTGTAGAGTTTTTTGCAATTTAAGAAGTTCGTTTTCAAGCAAGTCAATTCTATCCATTAAATTTTTTATCACATTAGCTTCTGCATCTGGTAATGCAGAGTGAGCTAAAGGATTAACTTTGACACCACTTTGATGCACTACTCTTCCAGGAACACCAACTACAGTACTATTTCCTTCGACATTACGAACAACTACTGAACCAGCTCCAATGCGGGTATTAGAGCCTACTATGATCGATCCAAGAACTTTTGCACCAGCTCCGACGACAACATTTTCCATTAAGGTTGGATGTCTTTTCCCATGACTTTTCCCAGTACCTCCCAATGTCACTCCCTGATAAAGTAAACAATTATTCCCTATCTCAGCTGTTTCACCTATCACAACTCCCATTCCATGATCAATGAAAACGCGTTTACCAATTTTAGCCCCAGGATGGATTTCAATTCCTGTGGCTAGCCTATTGAGATGACTTAACAAACGTGGAATTAAAGGAATTTTTAGTTGCCATAATTTATGAGTAAATCTATGAATAACTATCGATTGGAAGCCAGGATAGCAAAGAAAAATCTCTAATATTCCTCTAGCTGCAGGATCTCTCTCTTTGATAATATCAATATCTGATTTAAAAGTTCTCAAAATCATGATTGTTAATTAATAACTCCGATTTCTTTTTTTAATTGATTTATAGTTTCAATACTCAGGTAATTTTTAGCACATATTATCTGGGGTAATCTTATAAGCTGAGAACGATTTTTTATTAATGTGTTTTCTACAACTGATAAACTAGGCCAATCGCAGACTATGTGGTTTGAAGTCTTTAAAAGTGATAGTAATCTACTGTTATTATCTGAGATTGCCGTCATAAGCATTAAATCACTGCCTCGCATGCTGTGTATGATAACCTCTGCTGCCCTTAATAAACCAGGACTAATGCTAACAATACCTACACAACTGCCAGCACTTAATTCTTTTAAAATTTTCAATTCTTTTTGAAAGTCGCTCAAGTCAACCGCAATAGCACGAACTCCATGCTCTTTGGCAATTTTCTCTAGAGGCTGTAAAAAATACCTGCTTGTGACAATAGTACCATTACTTGAATTACTCAAAACTTTTTCTAATTCTTCCATAGGAACAACTTCTACTGGCACATCAACTTTTGGAGAAAGGTCTTCTGCTATCAGCATAGAAGCGCCTATATCTTCTCTAGGAGTACTTACTATAATTCTTGCTCCGCATTTAATACGCCAATCAATTTCATTGGTTAAAATTTCTCTTGTTTCCTGCAAGGTGCAGCCAAGATTTATTAAGTTATCAATTGCCTTTTTAGCTTCTTGGTCTGGTGGTTTTCTTATTTTGTCTTTTGAGTAAATTGATTTTTTAAAATCTCTCTTAGTAAGATTATCTCTTACATAAATACCTGATCCAGCCATAGCCTCAACTACTCCGTCCATTTCAAGTTGTCTGTAAACTTTACTTATAGTGTTTCGATGGAGCCCAGTCTGCATTGCAAGTTGCCTGGTGCTGGGAAGTCTGTGACCAGGAGGGTAATGCCTTGCTGCTATTGCAAAGCAAATTTGATTGTATAATTGTGTCGATGCAGGAATATCACTTTCTTGTTGAATATGGAATCTCACTTTAGAAAAATCCTGATAAATTAATTTTTATTCATAGTGACACTTTAACATTTGTCATAGCTTTTCCATAATACTTACTTATCCTGCGTCTTTTTTGACGAGGGGAGTTTTTCTAGGACTTAAAAACATAATCATGTTTCTCCCTTCTCTTTTTGGTTTTTGTTGTACTTCTGATTGTTCTTCTAAATCATCAGCCATTTTTAAAAGTAGTGTTTCCGCTAAGTTGGAATGTTGAATTTCTCTACCCCTAAAAATTACAGTACATTTTACTTTATCTCCTGCTTTTAAAAATTTAGTTGCTTGACCTATTCGTACGTCATAATCATGCTTATCAATTTTGTACCTCATTTTTACTTCTTTAACTTCTGTTTGATGAGATTTTTTTCTTGCTTCTTTTGCCTTCTTTTCCTGTTCAAATTTATATTTTCCATAGTCCATGATTCGACAAACAGGAGGTTTTGCTTTTTCGCTTACCAAAACTAAATCAAGTTCTCTTTGAGAAGCTATTTCTAATGCTTTTAATCTATCTAAGACACCTAATTGTTTCCCATCTGAATCAACTACTCTTAATTGAGGATATTTTATTCTTTCATTAATATTTGGCAGCTCTCTAACAGGAGCGCGGCGGTCAAAGCGTGGGCGTGGTGGCATTCAGTTTAGTTAATAAATTGATTGGATGTTGAACAAGATCCGCTAGTTTATAAATTAGCCTAAAAAAGACTCTATTCTAATTATTGCATCTTTTAGTAGGTTTTTGTTATTAAGCCAAATAGGATTATTTTTATTACGAAACCATGTTTTTTGTCTCTTGGAAAATTGGATGGTTTTTGTAGTTGTTACCTCAATTGCCTTTTCAATAGTTAAATTATTATTTAAAACATCCTTAGCTTCACGGTAACCAATTGTTTCTAATATTGGCATGTTAGATCCATATTGAGAAATTAGATGTTTCGTCTCTTCAACAATCCCAGAGAAAAACATATTTTTTGTTCTTTGTAAAATTCTTTCTTTTAAATCATCTCTATCTAATCCAAGTTCAAGTATCTTCCAGTCAGGCGGTTTTTGCACTTTTTGAGTTGACAAAGGTTTACCTGTTACGTAGAAGACTTCTAAAGCTCTTATTGTTCTAATTTGATCAGCAAAATTTATATTTTTTGTTGATATTGGATCACAGTTTTTTAAAAGCTCCCAACATTCTCTCTGACCAAGTTTTTCTAATTGTCCTCTCAATTGTTTTTGCGGAGGTACATCTGGTACAAAAAAACCTTTTGTTATTGAGTTCATATACAAACCACTTCCTCCAACAAGAAAAGGTAAGTTATTTTGTTTAATTTCTTTTTTTATTGATGTTTGTGCTATTTCTTGAAATTGTTTTACATTAATTGGATTAATAGGCTCTGCAATATCTATTAAAAAATGCTTTATTTTTTTTTGTTGATTCTTAGATGGCTTGGCTGTTCCAATATCCATAGATTTATAAATTTGTCTTGAATCGATATTATGTATATGAGTTTTAAAAAAATCCGCAATTTCGATAGCTAATTCTGTTTTACCACTTGCTGTGGGTCCAATTAAAACTATTATATGAGGCGAATAAGTAGACATATGAATTTCTGAAGAAAAATCTATTACCTATATAATTAAAGAGATTAAATTTTTCATAGACTGCGAGCCTTTCTCTTATTGCGGTGTTAAATTTAATTCAATACCTTTTAAAAATAACATTTTAAAAGTTTAATGTTTTTTTTTTATATTAAATGAGTGAGGACAAAAGATCTAATAAAATCTCAAACGAATATGGTGCAGAACAGATTCAGGTTTTAGAAGGGTTAGAGCCAGTTCGTAAACGCCCTGGAATGTATATAGGTTCTACAGGTCCAAAAGGCTTGCATCACCTTGTATATGAGGTTGTTGACAACTCAGTTGATGAAGCCCTCGCAGGACATTGTGATCATATAGAAATAGTTCTTCGAGCAGATGGATCAGCGTTAATCTCGGATAATGGAAGAGGTATTCCAACAGATATTCATCCAAGGACAGGTAAAAGTGCCTTAGAAACTGTATTAACTGTTCTTCACGCAGGAGGCAAATTTGGAAGTGGTGGTTATAAAGTTTCAGGCGGTTTGCATGGTGTAGGTATATCAGTAGTTAATGCTTTGAGCGAATGGGTTAATGTAACTGTTTATAGGGATGGCAGTGAGTTTAATCAAAGATTTGAACAAGGGGTATCAAAGGGTACATTGCAATCTAAAAAGCAGTCCGTCAAACCTTTTAAGAAAGGAACCACCATTTGTTTTAAGCCTGATAAAACTATTTTTTCTGGAGGAATTGAATTTGAATATACACTTCTTTCATCTAGGTTAAGAGAATTAGCTTATCTTAATGGCGGTGTAAAAATTATTTTTAGAGATGAGAGAAATGAATTGTCAGATGGATCTTATAAAGAAGAAATTTACTTATATCAGGGAGGTATTAAAGAATATGTGCAATATATGAATGCAGAAAAGGATTCTATTCATCCAGAGATAATTTATGTTGACTCACAAAAAGAAAATGTTTATGTGGAAGCAGCTTTGCAATGGTGTACAGATGTATATTCAGATAATATTTTAGGTTTTGCAAATAATATAAGAACTATTGATGGAGGCACCCATATTGAAGGATTAAAAACAGTCTTGACAAGAACTTTCAATAACCTCGCAAAAAAGAGAGGTAAAAGAAAAGATATTGAAAAAAATTTAGCTGGTGAAAACATAAGAGAAGGCTTGACTGTGGTTTTATCGGTTAAAGTTCCAGATCCTGAATTTGAAGGGCAAACAAAAACAAAATTAGGGAATACTGAAGTAAGAGGAATTGTGGATTCTCTCATTGGGGAGGCTCTTACAAAATATATGGAATTCAATCCTGGAATTTTGGACATGATTCTTGAAAAAGCAATTCAATCATTTAATGCAGCAGAAGCTGCAAGAAGAGCTAGGGAGTTAGTTAGAAGAAAAAGTGTGCTCGAAAGTTCAACTTTGCCAGGTAAATTAGCGGATTGTAGTTCTAGAGATCCATCTGAATCAGAAATTTATATAGTTGAGGGAGATTCTGCTGGAGGTTCCGCAAAACAAGGAAGAGATAGAAATTTTCAGGCTATTTTGCCTCTCAGAGGTAAAATTCTTAATATCGAAAAAACTGATGATACTAAAATATATAAAAATACAGAAATTCAGTCATTAATAACTGCTCTAGGATTAGGAATAAAAGGTGAGGAATTTGATGTAAGCTCTTTGAGATATCACAGAGTTGTGATCATGACGGATGCTGATGTTGATGGGGCTCATATTAGAACTTTATTATTGACTTTTTTTTATAGATATCAGAGAGAACTTGTTGAGAAAGGTTTTATATATATAGCTTGTCCTCCTCTCTATAAAGTAGAAAGAGGTAAAAATCATAAATATTGTTATAACGAGAATCAATTAAAAAATACAATAGAAGGGTTCGGTGAAAATGCTAATTACAATATCCAAAGATTCAAAGGTTTAGGCGAGATGATGCCAAAACAATTATGGGATACAACAATGAACCCCCAAACTAGGATGATGAAAAGGGTTGAAATTGAAGATGCACTTGAAGCTGACAGAATATTCAATATATTAATGGGAGATAAAGTTGCTCCAAGAAGAGAATTTATTGAAACGCATAGTAGTAAATTAGATATGGCAACTTTAGATATATGATTAATAATCTGCTTAAGAATACTTGTTTAATTGTATTTGCATTAATTGGTCCAATTACTCTCCCAGCCGGGGGAATTCAAAAGAGTTTAAGTCAATATAAGTTTCCTAGTAATACAAAAGAAATTATATTGAGTTCGAACACTTCTCTTTATTCTTTTCCCGAAATTAATGCTACAGAATTATTAGTTCTTGATATAGGTACAACTATATCAGTTTTACGTAATTGGAAAGTTAGTGAAAGTGAAATTTGGGTAAGGGTGGAATTAGCTTCTAATAAATTTTTAGATGATCCTAATAAGATTTCTAAAGGCTGGATAAAAATGTAAATTTTGGATATTACCTCAATAATTATTGTTTTATTTGGGAGTACTTTTGGATTGATACTTAGGTTGTTTATACAAAATAATTTAAAAATAAATGTAGGGTTTAATATTCAAAATACTTCATTAGTAAACTTAATATCATCGTTTTTTTTGGGAATTTTAGTATCATTAAACTTTCTTAATAACAATATATTATTGTTATTTTATACAGGTTTTTTAGGATGTTTTAGTACATTTTCTTCTTTTATATATCAGTTATTTGTTTTATTTCAAAAGAGGCAATTTATGCGTTTATTTTTTCACTATATAGAGGTAATTTTACTATCTTTTATTTGCTTTTATTTAGGTAATTGTTTAATAAAAATTATAAAATGAAGAATAAAAATTTCATATATACTATTTTAGCTTGTTACGCAGCTACTTTTTTAAGGCTTCTTATAAATAATAATTTGATTGTTTCAATAATTGGTTCATTGTTTTTTGGCTTTGTTATCGCAAAAAAAGTAAGTAATTTTAAAGAAAAAATTATTTTAGGCGGTTTTTTTTCTTGTTTTACATCTTTTAGCGGATTTATATATTTTTTGTACAAAATTTTGAATCAAGGAGATTGGATAAAATTTATAATTTTTTTTAATTTAATAATCATTTTAAATATTTTCACTATGTATTTTGGGTTCTGGATAAGTAGAAAAATTACTTAGATTTCATATAATAGTGTTGTTACTTTGACAAGGATTATATTTATGAATGATAGTAATCTTGAAACTGTTACATCCTTATCTTCAGATTTAAGTACTCGAGAAAATATCACTATTCAACTTGAAGAATTGCTGGTAGCAGGAAATTATGATGAGGCAAAATTACTTTTAGAACCTTCCCAACCTGTTGATATCGCAGATGCTATTGGTAGCCTTCCATTAATATTGCAGGCATTAGCATTTCGATTGTTAAAGAAAAATGAGGCAATCGAGGTTTATGAATATTTAGATCCAATAGTTCAGCAAACTTTATTAGACAGACTTCGATCAGGAGAAGTTTTAGAAATTGTTGAGAAAATGTCTCCTGATGATCGAGTTCAACTCTTTGACGAATTACCAGCAAAAGTTGTACGAAAATTTTTGTCTGCTCTTAGTCCTGGAGAAAGGAAAGTAACAGCTGAATTACTTGGATATGAGCCAGAAACTGCTGGAAGATTAATGACAACTGAATTCATAGATCTTAAGGAAATGCAGACGGCTGCTGAGGCTCTTTCTTTAGTCAGAAAAAGAGCCCCATTTACAGAAACTATTTATAGCTTGTATGTCACCGATAAAGAGAGACACTTAACTGGTATTCTTTCATTGAGAGACCTTGTAACTGCAGATCCATCTAAACCAATTGGAGATGTAATGACAAAAGATGTAGTTAATATTTCTACTAACACTAATCAAGAAGAGGTCGCAAGAGCAATACAAAGATATGATTTTTTAGCGCTCCCAGTTGTTGATAAAGAAAAAAGACTTGTCGGGATAGTAACTGTTGATGATTTAATTGATGTCATAGAGCAAGAAGCAACAAGAGATATATACGCAGCAGGGGCGGTTCAGCCTGGAGATGAAGATGATTATTTTCAAAGTAGTTTGTTCACCATAGCTCGACGAAGAATTTTATGGTTGTTAATTTTGGTTTTGGCAAATGGTTTGACGACTAAAGTCATAGCCATGAATGATCAAATTTTAAAAGAAATAGTTTTGTTAGCTGCTTTTATTCCATTGCTCATAGGTACTGGGGGGAATGTTGGTGCTCAAAGTTCAACTGTTGTCATTAGGGGTTTAAGTACCCAAAAATTGAAGTCTATTGGCGCAATAAAGGCAGTAGTTAAGGAGGCAATAACAGGAGCTCTTTTAGGTGTTTTGATGATGCTTGTGGTATTCCCCTTCGCATGGTGGCAAGGAGAAGGTCCTTTAATAGCCTCTGCGGTAGGAATAAGTTTAATATCCATAACGACTTTAGCTGCTACAACCGGTGCTATTCTCCCTTTATTATTTGACAAAATGAGATTGGACCCAGCCTTAATGTCCTCTCCTTTTATAACTACTGTCACTGATATTGCAGGTGTATTTATTTATCTAAATACTGCTAAATGGTTATTAAGCTCTTCATTAATCTAAATCTATATAGGTATTTATTCTCATTTTTGTAAATTTGTGGATTTTTTTGTTTAACTTTACATTTCTTAATGGTATTGTTTACAAAACAACATTTAATTTTCATGTCTACTGAAACAATAAGTGAGAATAAATTAACTTCTATTGCAAGTTTAAAAATTAGTAATGATGTTGATCTAGTTCGATCATATTTGAGAGATATAGGAAGAGTACCTTTACTATCTCATGAGCAAGAAATCACTCTTGGCAGACAGGTACAAGAATATATGCAAGTTGAGAGAGCAGAATTAGAGATAATTGAATTAAATGGTGATAAGCCAAGCATTGATGAGCTGTCAAAAAAGTTGAATCTTTCTACTTCCCAGATTAAAAAAAGGTTACGAGCTGGGCAACGCGCTAAAGAGAGAATGGTTGCCGCAAACTTGAGATTAGTAGTAAGTGTTGCAAAAAAATATACTAAAAGAAATATGGAATTATTAGATTTAATTCAGGAGGGAACTATAGGACTTGTAAGGGGTGTTGAAAAATTTGACCCAGCTAGAGGCTACAAGTTTTCAACATATGCTTATTGGTGGATTAGACAAGGTATTACCAGAGCAATAGCCGAAAAGAGTAGGGCAATAAGGTTACCTATACATATAACCGAAATGTTGAATAAGTTAAAAAAAGGGCAAAGAGAATTAAGTCAAGAAATGTCTAGAACCCCAACAGTAAGTGAACTTGCGAAATATGTAGAACTTCCTGAAGAAGATGTTAAGGATTTGATGTGTAAAGCTGGACAGCCAGTTAGTCTTGAAACAAAAGTTGGTGACGGTGAAGATACTGTTTTATTGGATTTACTAGCAGGCGGTGAGGATTTGCCAGACGAACAAATCGAGATGGATTGTATGAGGGGTGATCTGCATTCTCTTTTGCATCAATTACCAGATCTGCAATGTAGAGTTTTAAGAATGCGATATGGAATGGATGGTGATGAGCCTATGTCTCTTACAGGTATAGGAAGGGTATTAGGTATCAGTAGGGATAGAGTAAGAAACCTAGAACGAGACGGTTTAAGAGGTTTGAGAAGACTTAGTGATAATGTAGAAGCCTATTTTGTTTCTTGAAGAAACTCACAAATTAACTTATTAGTTTCTTCAGGTTCTTCATCATGCGGGCAATGTCCAGCGCCGTTAATAATATCTAATCTTTTTATATTGTTAAATTTTTTCTTCCAGTCTTTTGCTTCACTTAAAGATTCCCAAGGATCTTTTTCTCCCCAAATCAATTGGATTGGAACATTAATCCTATCGAAAAGGTCTGTAGCAAGATAGTCATCAAATAGGTTAATAAAACCCCGAAATGCTTCTTTAGAATTTTTCCTTTTAGAGGGTTCATAAAGTATTTCAATTAATTCTTCATCAATATTTTTTCCTGAGGGATAAGCTTGTTCAAGTATTTTCTTTATAACTTTTGGATTAGCAGCTCTTGTGAAAAGTGTGTTGCTAATAAATCTTTGCCTTACTAACGTTTTTAATACTGGCCTCATCAAATTCATCAAGATATCACTTTTTTGCAAGCGTTTATCATCCATAGTTCTTTGAGCACAATCAATCAAAATGACACCTTTACATCCATCTTGGAGCATTTCAGCAGCTTTCAACGCAATAACACCACCAATTGAGTTTCCTGCCAAGTAAACGGGAGATTTTATTACCTCTGAGCAAAAAGTTGATATTTGATTACTCCATAAATCAAAAGAATATTTAATTGAATTTGTTTTAATAGGTTCATAATTTAATAATGCGCTAGGCTGACTACTTTCTCCGAACCCGAGTAAATCAATTGCGTAGCAATTAAAATCTTTGCTAAGAAAATCTTGATTATGTCTCCAATGTTTTTTTGATGCCCCAAATCCATGGACTAGTAGAATATTTGTATTATTATCGCAAGTAGATTTTTTTGATAAAGACCATGAAATCTTCCAATTTTTCCATTCCCAAATTTCAGATTTTTTAAAAGACACTATTAAAAAGTTATTAATTAAACTTTAATTCAAAAAAAAAATATTCGTTTTTGATTAATTATTCTTAGGTAAGAAAAACAGTTTGATTTTATGAAAAAGACTAAGGTCGTATGCATTGGAGAGGCTTTAATAGACAGGATTAGGAATAAGACAAATCAAGGATTTACAGATTTTCTGGGAGGTGCACCGGCCAATGTTGCTTCTGCATTGAGAAAATTGAAAATAGATTCTATATTTATTGGAAGTTTGGGAAGTGATGACTTTGGGAAAAAAATCATTGAGCAATTTAATGAATTGGAGGTTAATTTAGATTTCTTGCAATCAGATGATGATTCATCTACTCGCGTAGTTAATGTAGACAGAGATCAATATGGAGATCGTTTTTTTTCAGGATTTGAACCAAGCCCTCATTCTTACTTTGCTGACGAAGCTCTAAGTATGAAATTAATCGAAAAAGAACTTCCAAATTTGGAGAAATGTTTTTTAAGAACACAATATTTAGTTACAGGAACCAACGTACTATCATCACCAATTTCTGCTGAGACTATTTTTTTTCTTTTGGAACAGGCAAAAAAATTTGAAGTTAAGGTAGTAATTGATTTGAATTGGAGGGAAGTTTTTTGGGATTATCCAAATTTCGCATCGGACAATATTAAGAAAGGCAGGATAAACCTAATTAAAAACTTTTTAAATCACGCACATGTTATAAAGCTTGCTAAAGAAGAAGCGAATTTGTTTTTTGAGCTTGAAAATCCTTTGTTAATATCTCAACAAATGTCAAAAAGACCAGATGTAATAATTACGGATGGGAAAAACCCTGTCTCATGGCATATAAATGGATTCCAGGGGAATACTAAAATTCCTAAATCACAAACAATTGTAGATACTACTGGTGCAGGCGATGCATTTTTAGCTGGCTTAATTTCACAATTTATTTCTTTTGGATATCCTACAGACGAATTAGAAATCCAGGCTTGTGTTAGGTTTGCAGGTGTTTGTGGATTATTAACCTGTCAAGGGGAAGGCGCTATTGAACCACAGCCAGATTATGAAAAGGTTAGTAAATTTTTAGGATCCCTTATCTCATAGTTTCTTCCACAATTTTTGGCATAACTAATTTCTATTTTCCAGAAATTTTCAATAACTGGTTCCACTAATTCTGGCCATTCAATAACTAGAATAGCTTGACTTTGTAATGCCTCTTCCTCTTCAGAAAAAAAAAATTCTTTTGCTGAAGAAATATTTTCTAACCTGTATAAATCAATATGAAATAGTGGAATTTTCCCGGAGTAATAGTGATGCGATAAAGCAAATGTAGGGCTTGTAATATCCTCAGAGATAGATAAACCTTTGGCAATTCCTTGTACTAATGAAGTTTTTCCTGCCCCAATGGGACCCTTTAATAAAACAATTGATTGTGGATTTAATTTATGTGAGATTTTTTCCCCTAAATTTAAAGTCTCTTTTAAATTCTCAACAAACACAAAATTAATCAATAATCATTTATAGTTTAGTAAATAATGATTTTAAATATGGTAATTGCAAATTCAGTTAAAACTTCTACACCCAATTATGTAATTTCTGATATTTCTTTATCTGATTTTGGTCGTAAAGAAATAAAAATCGCAGAAACTGAAATGCCTGGATTGATGGCACTTAGAAATAAATATCAATCTGAAAAACCACTTAAAGGAGCAAAAATTGCAGGAAGTCTTCATATGACGATTCAGACTGCAGTATTAATAGAAACTCTTGTTGAACTAGGTGCAAAAGTTAAATGGGCTTCATGCAATATTTTTTCGACCCAAGATCATGCGGCTGCAGCTATTGCAGATCAAGGAATCTCAGTTTATGCAAAAAAAGGTGAGACTCTTGATGAATATTGGCAGTACACCCACTATATTCTTGATTGGGGTTCAGATTCTCCAAATATGATTCTTGATGACGGAGGGGATGCAACTGGCCTATTGATACTTGGAAGTAAAGCAGAAAAAGATTTGTCTGTTCTAGATAACCCTAGTAATGATGAAGAGGTTGCTTTATTTGATTCTATTAAATCAAAGTTGCAAGCTGATGCCAGCTTTTACTCTAGAATCAAGAGAAATATTATAGGCGTCACAGAAGAAACTACTACGGGAGTTGCAAGACTTTATCAACTTCAAAAGCAAAATGCGCTACCTTTTCCTGCTATTAACGTTAATGATTCAGTAACAAAAAGCAAATTTGATAACTTATATGGCTGTCGAGAATCTTTAGTTGATAGCATTAAGCGTGCGACAGATGTGATGATTGCTGGGAAAGTTGCTTTAGTAATGGGTTTTGGTGATGTAGGTAAGGGTTCAGCACAATCTTTGAGAGGACTTGGTGCAATAGTAAAAGTTGCTGAAGTTGATCCAATTTGTGCTCTTCAGGCTGCAATGGAAGGTTATAGCGTGGTTACCCTTGAAGATGTTGTTGAAGAAATAGATATATTTGTTACGGCAACTGGAAACTATAAGGTGATTACTCATGAAAATCTTATCAAAATGAAGGATGAGGCCATAGTCTGTAACATTGGTCATTTCGATAATGAAATTGATGTAGCTTCATTAAAAAGTTATCCATGGGAAAATATTAAGCCTCAGGTTGATCATATAACTCTACCGAGTGGAAACAAGATAATTCTTTTAGCTGAAGGTAGATTAGTCAACTTAGGCTGTGCCACTGGACATCCAAGTTTTGTTATGAGTAATTCTTTTACCAATCAAGTATTAGCTCAAATTGAACTTTTCAATAAGTCAGAGCAATATTCCAAAGAGGTTTACGTTTTACCAAAACATTTAGATGAAATGGTAGCTAGATTACATCTAGATAAAATTGGCGCAAAATTAACAAAATTAACTAAAGAACAGGCCGAATATATTAATGTTTCTGTTGAAGGTCCTTATAAATCAGAACTTTATAGATACTAAGTTTGAGTTTAATTTTTGTAAATATTCTTACTTCAATTCCCGACTATATTAGTTTGGCGGTCGAAAAGAATTCAACAATTGCATACCTTACTATATGTTTGGCTATGTTTTTAGAAAATATAATTCCCCCAATCCCATCAGAAATAATAATGCCCTTGGGAGGTTTTTTTGTATATCAACAAAAATTAAATTTCTATATTTTAGTTTTTTGGGGTGTATTTGGAACGATACTCGGGGCATTGCCTTGGTATTACTTAGGAAGATTAGTAAATCAAAAAAGACTTTCAAATTTTCTAGATAAAAAAGGAAAATATTTAGGAATTTCTTCTAATGACTTAATTAAAAGTAAAAAGTGGTTTGAGAAATATGGCGTTTCTTTAGTTTTTTGGGGCCGATTAGTACCAGGTATAAGAACCTTAATATCAGTACCAGCTGGTATAGAACTTATGCCATTAGGAAAATTTTTGATTTGGACCACATTTGGTAGTTTTATATGGGTTGCCCTTCTTACTTATGCAGGCTATTTATTTGGTGAAAATTATCAAATCATTGAAACTTATTTAGATCAAATCAAATATGTTTTGAAGCCAATTTTAATTTTGATTTTCTTATATTTTTTAACAAAATTACTTATTAGATTTATTAAAAATAGCTCTTAGAAAGGGATTTCACCAGAATTACTATTATTAGAATATTGGTTATTTTCGGACTCTTTTCGGGAACTTAGTAAGTTTAATCTATCTACCCTAACGACTGGTTTGTATCTATCTTCCCCAGTGTTTTTATCTTTCCAACTATCAATTTTAAAGCTTCCCGTAATTCCAATTAAAGACCCTTTTTTAACGTAATCTGCTGCTATTTGGGCTTGCTTGCCCCATATTTCTAAGTTAAACCAGTCTGGCTCTTCATCTCTGCTTCTTCTGTTCACTGCAAGAGTGAAATTGGCTACGATACTACCAGATTCAAAATATCTGACATCTGGTTCTCTGCCGGCTCTACCAACTAGGTTAATTGTGTTAATTTCCATAAATTTTTTTTTTTATACTACTCATATTTCTAGGTTTTGCTTAAAGTTTTGCGTGCTATTCATAACTAAACGGGAGAATTGTGAGAGCTTAATAAAAAATGGATATATTATTTATAAAAAAAGAATTCTTATTGTGATTTTTAACAGATTTAAATTTTCTAGAGACATTGGCATAGATTTGGGAACAGCTAATACTCTCATACACGTATCAGGTAAGGGAGTTGTTTTACAAGAGCCTTCTGTGGTAGCTATGGATTTAGAAGAAGGCATACCATTGGCTGTTGGTAAAGAAGCTAAGTTAATGCTTGGAAGAACACCAGGTAATATAAGAGCTGTAAGACCACTTAGAGATGGGGTTATTGCAGATTTTGATGCGGCTGAGCAAATGATAAAAACATTTATTCAAAAATGTAACGAAGGTAAGGGTATAGTAGCCCCAAGAATAGTTATTGGTATTCCAAGTGGAGTGACTAGTGTTGAGCGAAGAGCAGTAAGAGAAGCTGGATTAGCGGGAGCTAGAGAAGTTCACTTGATTGATGAACCTGTTGCAGCAGCAATAGGAGCATCATTACCAGTGACTGAGCCAATTGGAACTATGATTGTTGATATTGGTGGTGGTACTACTGAGGTTGCAGTTTTAAGTTTGGGTGGAACTGTATTAAGTGAATCTGTTCGAATAGCTGGCGACGAAATAAATGAATCAATTGCTCTTTATCTTAAAAAAGTTCATAATTTGGTTGTTGGTGAGAGAACTGCAGAAGATATTAAGATCAAAATTGGATCTGCATTCCCAGATGATGATTTTGATAAAACTACTTTAGAGGTGAGAGGTTTACATCTTTTATCTGGTTTACCTAGGTCAGTTACTTTGACATCTGGAGAAATTAGAGAAGCTATGGCTGATACACTTAGCAAAATTGTTGAAGCTGTAAAAAGGACTTTAGAGCGAACCCCCCCTGAACTTGCTGCAGATATTGTTGATAGGGGCATTATGCTTGCAGGAGGTGGAGCTTTAGTAAGGGGTATTAACGATTTATTGAGCGATGAAACGGGAATTTTTACGCATATAGCAGAAAACCCACTGCTGTGTGTAGTTAATGGTTGTGGGGAGGTTTTGGATGATTTTAAAAAACTTAAAAGAGTTGTTGATACCCCTGACTTTATAAGAAACGCGATTAGAGATTGATAGTATGTTAGATATCCGACGAATTTCTACTAATCGTTGGTGGCATAAAAAGAATAGTTGGATATTTTTTGGAATATTTTTATTTTTAGTTTTTGTAAGGATATCAAAGGGATCTATTTATAAGGATTTTTATTATTTTATTTCAAAGCCTTTTTGGCCTGGCCAATTTCAAAAAGAAGTTATTCTTAAAAGTATAGAGCAAGAATCTTTAATAAAGGTGGATCTTCTCAAAAAGGATAATATAAGATTGCGGGAAATCTTATCTCTTAAAGAACCATACAATAACGAAAATATTTCAGCTGCAGTTATTTCGAGAAAAACAGGTAGTTGGTGGAGGCAAATAATATTAAATAAAGGTTCAAGAGATGGAGTGGAAATTGGTAGTACTGTGGTTGGCCCAGGTGGATTATTAGGAAGAGTAAAAAATACTTCTTTATTTACTTCTTCGGTAAGATTATTAACCTCTCCAGAAAGTAAATTAGGTGTCTGGGTTGATAGGATTCAAATTAATGGGCTTTTGGTTGGTTCAGGAGATGATCATCCTAATTTAATAATTTATTCAAAAGATGCTGATATTAAAGTGGGAGATTTTGTATCATCTTCACCTGCCAGTACTTTATTACCTCCAAATATACCTATTGGTATTGTTAAATCTGTTGAGGAACCATTTCAAGAAAAAAAAATGGCTAAAATATTACTTTTGGCAAAACCTCAAGTAATAGATTGGGTACAAATTTTAAAAGTAAAATTTAATGAATAAATTTTTTAAAAAAAGATTATCTATAATAATTTTTATTTTTATCCCGATAATTTTTTTTATGGCACCCAAATTGGCTCGGATTTTTAGGTATTCAGCCATATTGGCCTTTATTTTGGTTGTTACCTTGGTCAATGATAAATGGATCAATTAATGGAATAATATTTGGCTTGTTTTTAGGTCTAATTTTAGATGCTGTAACTCTGGATAATAATTTTACTCAAATACCAGGTTTGATTTTATGTGGAGTTTGGTTTGGGAGAATAAAAATGCATAGTGATTTGTTAGTGGGACATTTTAGGTATGGTTTAATTTGTGCTTTTGGTAGTTTTTTATGCGGCACCTTGTATTTTTTACAGATTTTGTTTAATAATTTTTCAGATTATAATAATTTAGTTTTTATCCCTAGTGTTCAAAATATTCTAGCTGAAGTTTTTCTTACAGGTTTATTTGCTCCCTTAATTTGTTCCCAACTTTTGAGGCTCTTTAAATCTTTTATGGGAGAAAAACACGACAATAAATTTCTCTAAGAATAAATATTGCTCAAAAAAATTTATATCTTTGAAATTAATAGAATGTTTGTAAATCTAAGGAATATCCCTTTGAGGGTTCATAATGTTATATTTTTAATTGTTAGAATAAAATTTCAATGCAATCAATTTTTGCTTTGAAATATCTGGAAATCTTTTTTAATTTATGTCAAAAGCAAGAATTTTAGTTGTTGATGATGAACCAGCAGTTTTGAAGGTATTAGTTACAAGACTTCAACTAGCAGGATATCAAGTTTTTTCAGCCACTAACGGTGAAGAAGCTCTTGAATCTTTCCATAGAGATTCTCCTGACTTAATAGTTCTTGATGTTATGCTTCCTAAGATGGATGGATTTGCAGTTTGCCGAAGAATTAGGGCCGAATCAGTGGTTCCAATAATATTTTTAACTGCACTAGAAGCGATTTCAGAGAGGGTCGCAGGTTTGGATCTAGGAGCCGATGATTACTTATCAAAACCATTTAGTCCAAAAGAGTTAGAAGCTAGGATAGCTACTATTTTGAGAAGAATGGGACCTAGTGTATCTGTTACCGAAACAAAAGAAGTTCCCTCTGGTAAAGGAGTCATGAAATTTGGAAGTTTAGTTGTTGATACTAATAGAAGACAAGTTTCAAGAGCAGGGGAAAGAATAAGTCTAACTTATACAGAATTTAGTCTCTTAGAATTGTTGTTTGACGAGCCTGGTAAAGTTGTTCCACGTGCTGAAATTTTGGAACAGTTATGGGGTTATCCTCCAAGGAGAGCTGCTGATTTAAGGGTAGTAGATGTATATGTAGCTAGGCTAAGAGGCAAGTTGGAACCAGATCCAAGAAATCCAGAATTGATATTAACTGTTCGTGGGATTGGTTATGCATCTCAGAGAGTTGGCGAAACAGCAACATCTTTGGCAAGTTGAGCCTCAGTCTGATACTTTTATTAAATAAAACAAACATATTAAATAAATTTTGTCTGAAATAAGAGAAGCACGCTTACAAAAAGCTAATGCATTAGTCAGTAAAGGATTTGCTTCTTACGCAGAGAGTTTTGAAGTTTCCCATCCTTCAAAATTTCTTATTCAAAAATTTGATTATTTAGAAAATGGTCAAGAGGAGGATTTTAGTGTCTCTATTGCCGGTCGAGTAATGGCAAAAAGGGTAATGGGTAAAATTGCCTTTTTTACAATAAGTGATGAAGAAGGTCAGATTCAGCTTTATTTAGATAAAAAAATTATCAATTGTAATTTAGAAAATCAAAAATTACTTTCTTTTGAAGATATTAAGGAAATAGTAGATATTGGAGATTGGATAGGAGTCTATGGAACAATTAAAAAAACTAACAAAGGTGAACTTTCAATTAAAGTAGAAAAATGGGAAATGTTATCTAAATCATTACAGCCCTTACCGGATAAATGGCATGGGTTGACTGATATTGAAAAAAGATATAGACAACGTTATCTAGATTTAATAGTGAATCCTCACTCTAAAAATGTATTTAAAACAAGAGCAAAATGTATAAGTTTTATAAGAAAATGGCTAGATAATAGAAATTTTTTAGAGATAGAGACTCCAATTCTGCAATCTGAAGCTGGTGGTGCGGAAGCAAGACCATTTATTACTCATCACAATACATTAGATATTCCGCTTTATCTAAGAATAGCTACAGAATTACATTTAAAAAGAATGGTTGTTGGAGGATTTGAGAAAGTTTATGAATTGGGAAGAATCTTCCGTAATGAGGGAATAAGTACAAAGCATAATCCTGAATTCACCTCAGTTGAAATTTATCAAGCTTTTGCTAACTATGTAGATATGATGGATTTAACAGAAGAACTGATTAAAGACATCGTAGCTGATTCCTGTGGCTCTCTAGTTATAAATTATCAAAATAAGGAAATCGATTTTTCTAAGCCATGGTCAAGAATATCTATGAAAGATGTAGTCAAAAAATATACCGGGATTGATTTTGAATCTTTTAGTGGAGACTTTCAGGCAGCAAAACAAGCCGTTAAAAGTATAAATGTTGAATTTTCTAATAAAGTTAATACTATGGGAAGACTTTTAAATGAGGTCTTCGAGCAAAAAGTAGAGTCAGAACTTATAGAACCTACTTTTGTTATCGATTATCCTGTTGAAATTTCTCCTTTAGCTAGGCCACATCTTGATAATAAAGAAATGGTTCAGAGATTCGAATTGTTCATTGTTGGTCGAGAGCTAGCAAATGCTTTTAGTGAGTTGATAGATCCAGTAGATCAAAGAGAAAGAATGCAATTACAACAGTCTCTTAGAGATGAAGGAGATTTTGAGGCTCATTGTATAGATGAAGATTTTTTGAATGCTTTAGAGATTGGCATGCCTCCTACTGGAGGATTAGGGATAGGCATTGATAGACTTATTATGTTAATAACTAATAGTTCATCAATTAGAGATGTAATCCCTTTCCCATTGTTAAAACCAGAAATAACTTCAAGTAAAAATGAAAAATCACCCTTGAATGAAGTAAAATATAAATAATTAATCCAATACGAAATTTTTTAAATGAGTGGTGAACGTGTTGGTTTCCGTTTCAAACACGCGGATGCAGTAGTGAAAAGAAATCCTCAAGGCCGATCAAGAAGAGGATGGGTTATTGAACCAGTAGAGCAAACTACAAGCAGAGGTACAAAAATGCCTGCATATAAAATTCGCTGGAGGGATAGTGAGAGACCTGAAACTGTCTTACAGCATATGTTAATTGCAGATCCAGATCCTTCTCCTCCTCCAAGTTCAGTAAGTTTAGGTTGATAGTCTCAATAAGTCTTAATAATATTTTTATCTTTTTAGTGCAGAGTTGATTTCTTTTTTCATACTTTTTTGTTTTTCATCTTGGCGTTTGTCATGTAATTTTTTTCCTTTACCGACTCCAATAGTTATTTTTATCCATGATCCTTTTAAATAAAAAGATAATGGAACGATAGTCATCCCCTTTTTTTCAGTATTTGATTTCAGCTTTATTAATTCTTTTTTATGTAAAAGCAACTTTCTATTTCTTAATGGATCATGATTAAAAAAAGCCCCCACATTGTTGTGTGGTGAAATGTGAACATTTAATAATAAAATCTCACCATCTCTGAATGAACAATACCCATCTCTTAAATTTGCTTTTCCATTTCTAATAGACTTTACTTCAGTCCCTAAAAGTTCAATTCCCGCTTCGATTGTTTCAGATATTGTATATTGAAATTTTGCATATCTATTTTCCGCTAGACGTTTAAAATTATTTTCTTTTTTAGTATTTTTTTGAACTTTGTTTGAATTCTTTGCCATTTTAGTTAAAAAATCTTTCTACTCAGAACAATTGCAATTAACCTTTCATTATGGCAATAATTTCTTCCAATATTGGTGATAATGACTTTTCTCTTCGCAAAAAAGAGCTAAGGCTAGTTGATTCAAAAATTATTCCAGAAGAAAAAAGAAATAATAATCTAAACTTAGCTAGGCCAGTTACCTTTCAAGAATTTATTGGCCAAGAAAAACTAAAGTCTTCATTAAGAATAGCTATAGATGCTTCAATTTATAGAAAAGAACCTATGGAGCACACTCTTTTATATGGACAGCCTGGTTTAGGCAAGACTACCCTGGCTTTTTTGATAGCTAAAGAAATGAACACGAAATGTAGGCTAGCAACTGCACCCGCAATTGAAAGACCTAGAGATATTGTAGGGTTACTACTTGGATTAAAAGAAGGTGAAGTTTTATTTATCGATGAGATACATCGCTTGAACAGGTTAACTGAAGAGTTGTTATATTCTGCAATGGAGGATTTTAGATTAGATTTAACTATGGGAGCTAATAGAGGAGCACGTTGCAGAACAATTAATCTGCCAAGGTTTACTCTGATTGGGGCGACAACCAAATTAGCCTCAATTAGCGCCCCTTTAAGAGATAGATTTGGTTTATCTCAAAAAATTGAATTTTATACATATGATGAATTACAACAAATAATTGTTAATTTCTCTAAACTATTAAATCTTAATTTAGAAGATGAAGCATCTTATAATTTAGCGAAGATATCTCGAGGGACTCCAAGAATTGCTTTGAGATTATTAAGACGAGTTAGAGATTATGCTCAAGTTGTTAAAAAAACTCATTTTATCTCCGTGAATTTAATAAAAAATGCTTTAAATTCATACCAAATAGACGAAAAAGGATTGGATTCTTTAGATAGACAATATTTGTCTTTTTTAAATCAAAATAATAATCCAACTGGCCTTGATGCAATTGCAGCCGGATTAGGCGATGATTCTTCAATGTTAGAATTTGTAGTTGAACCATATCTCATCCAAATTGGTTTCCTTACGAGAACTCCTCGCGGAAGACTTCTTACTGCCTTAGGAAAGAAGTATATTAATTCAGGAAAATGATAACTTCTAAAACAGTTAAGGTTTGTTTTTTATTAATTTTTGTTTTTGTAAATATTTTTTATATTGCACCATGCTATTCATTAGTTTTGAGAGAAGATTTGTTTAAAAATGCATTAGGTTTAAGTTCAGATGGAAAATTTAATCTTGCTTTACAAGAATGGAATCGCTATCTAGATTCTTATCCTGATGATGCCGCAGGTTTGAGCAATAGAGGAAATGTAAGACTTGTTATAGGAGATGTAGAGGGATCAATAGATGACCAAAATAAGGCAATAAGTTTAAATCCTAGTGAAATAGATCCTTACATTAACAGGGGTATTGCCGAGGAAGCATTGGGTCAATGGTCTCAAGCGAAAAGAGATTATATGTTTGTTATTTCGCGAGATAATAAGAATTTTTCTGCATTGTATAATTTGGCTAATGTTGAAGGTTCTACATCACAATGGCTAAAAGCGAGAGATTTATTTTCAAAAGCCGCTTTATATAACCCTGGATTTGCAATGGCAAGGTCAAGTATGGCTTTAGCAGATTTCCAGTTAGGCAATATTGATGAATCTGAAAAAGAATTGAAAAAATTAATTAGACGATATCCAACTTTTGCAGATGCCCGGGCAGCTTTAACAGCGTTGAATTGGTCCAAGGGTGAATCTGGCAAAGCAGAGAGTAATTGGATAGCAGTAACTGAATTAGATCCTAGGTATAGTGATGAGGAATGGTTAAAAAAAATAAGAAGATGGCCTCCGAGACCAATTAAAGATTTAATGAATTTTATCGATTTAAAATAAGTAATGAATAGAGATCAGTTCTTTAAAAAAATTGATTCGTTTAATGATGAATTAATTAATTTAAGAAGACATATCCATGCACATCCTGAATTAAGCGGACTTGAAAATCAAACGGCGATTTTGATAAGTGGTTATTTAAAAAATATTGGTTGGAATGTCAGAGAATCTATTGGCAGAACGGGAGTTGTAGCTGATTTTGGGCCATTAGATAAAGGCATTATAGGCTTAAGAGTGGATATGGATGCTTTACCGATATTGGAGGAAACTAAATTAAGTTTTTCTTCAAAAGTAGATGGTGTTATGCATGCGTGTGGTCACGATTTGCATATATCGATTGGATTAGGTGTAGCAAAAATTGTTAAGGATTTAAAACTTAATTTTGGGACTAGATTAATTTTTCAGCCAGCTGAAGAAATTGCGAGTGGAGCTAGATGGATGATTAAGGACGGTGCGACTAATGGTTTAACCAATATTTTGGGAGTTCATGTCTATCCCGATTTAGCTGTAGGTACTATTGGAATTAAAGAGGGAAGTTTAACTGCAGCTGCTGGAGAACTTAAGGTAGAGATTAAAGGAAAATCAGGTCATGGTGCTCGACCTTATGAAGGAGTTGATGCTATTTGGGTGGCCTCTAAAGTGATCTCGGGAATTCAGGAATCAATAACACGGGAGTTAGATCCTTTAGATCCTGTAGTAATAACTTTTGGTAAAATCAATGGTGGCAATGCATTCAATATTCTTGCAGAGAAGGTTAATTTAATTGGTACTGTTAGATGTACTAATCTTAAATTATTTAAGAATATTGGTAATTGGCTTAATCAAAATATCTCCTCCATAGCTAAAAGTTGCGGAGCTGATGCAAAAGTAATATTTAGAGAAATTACTCCACCAGTCAATAATAATTCTGAAGTTAATAGAGTTCTTAGAGATTCGGGAATTAAGGTTTTGGGTCAAGAAAATGTTATTGAATTACAAAAACCATCGTTAGGTGCTGAAGACTTCGCTGAGTTCTTGAATGATATCCCTGGGGCTATGTTTCGGCTCGGTGTTTCCAGTCCAAAAGGGTGTGCTCCACTGCATAGTTCAAAATTCGATCCAGATGAAGGAGCTATTGCTGTTGGAATTAAAGTAATAACACAATCCATAGTAAGATTAAATAATGAAATAATTAAGACAGTTGATAAATGAATATTAGTAAAAAATTTATTTTATCTTTTGTGGCTCCTTTTATGATCTTCATATCAACTATTGGCATGATATTAAGAGACGATACAAGGAAAATTTTTTATTTGCCTATCGGTTTAATGGGGATTTCAATTATTTTGGAGAAAGATATAAGAAGAAGATTTGATAGGAAAAATATTTTAAAAAAGATAAAGTCTTATCAAAAAGTTAAATAAAATTTTTATTTATTTTTATGCAAGAAATGATGACTATTTTTTAGAAAAGAGCTATTAATAAGATTAATACTAGGGGTGCTAAGAAATTTAACTTAGCTGAGATCATACCCTTTGAACCTGAATCATTTAGCATGATCCAGGGAAGTGGAAATTTGATCAAACTTTAGTAATAACACTTTTAAAAATTTAGAAATTATGAGAAGTTCTTGGATTAAGCCTCGCCTTGGAAAAGACAATGTTACTCAGATGAACTTTGCGAGGAATGGTTATGTTACTGAAGAAATGGATTTTGTTGCTAAAAAAGAAAATCTACCTGCTTCTTTAATCATGGAAGAAGTGGCAAGAGGAAGATTAATCATCCCAGCTAATATTAACCATTTGAATCTTGAGCCAATGTCTATAGGTATTGCCTCTAGATGCAAAGTTAATGCAAATATTGGTGCTTCCCCTAATGCAAGTGATATTAATGAAGAAGTAGAGAAGCTAAAGCTAGCCGTTAAATATGGTGCTGATACGGTTATGGATCTTTCTACAGGTGGAGTAAATTTAGATGAAGTTCGGCAAGCAATTATTCATGAATCTTCTGTTCCCATAGGAACAGTTCCTGTTTATCAAGCTTTAGAAAGTGTACATGGCTCAATAGACAGACTAACTGAAGATGATTTTCTTCACATAATAGAAAAACATTGCCAGCAGGGTGTCGATTATCAAACTATTCATGCTGGATTATTAATAGAGCATTTGCCAAAAGTAAAAGGAAGAATCACTGGGATCGTAAGTAGAGGGGGAGGGATTTTAGCTCAATGGATGTTACATCATTTCAAGCAAAATCCCCTCTATACAAGGTTTGATGATATTTGTGAGATTTTTAAGAAATATGATTGTACCTTTTCTCTAGGTGATTCACTTAGGCCTGGATGTTTGCATGATGCTTCTGATGATGCTCAGCTAGCTGAATTAAAGACATTAGGTGAACTTACTCGAAGAGCTTGGAAACATAATGTTCAAGTAATGGTAGAGGGTCCTGGTCATGTACCTATGGATCAAATTGAGTTTAATGTAAGAAAGCAAATGGAAGAATGTTCAGAAGCTCCCTTTTATGTTCTAGGTCCATTAGTAACAGATATATCTCCTGGTTATGACCATATATCAAGTGCTATTGGAGCAGCGATGGCCGGTTGGTATGGAACTTCTATGTTATGTTACGTAACCCCAAAAGAACATCTAGGTCTCCCAAATGCAGAAGATGTACGCGAAGGATTAATTGCTTATAAGATAGCAGCTCATGCTGCTGATATTGCAAGACATCGAGCTGGAGCTCGCGATAGAGATGACGAACTCAGTCATGCAAGGTATAACTTTGATTGGAATAAACAATTCGAACTTTCATTAGATCCAGAAAGGGCTAAGCAATACCATGATGAAACATTACCTGAAGAAATCTTTAAGAAGGCTGAATTTTGTTCAATGTGTGGACCTAAACATTGCCCAATGAATTCAAAGATTTCCGATGAGTCTCTTGATCAACTAAAAGATAAACTTGAAGGATGTAATACTTCAGTGTAGTTATCAATCAATAGTTAAAGAATTTCCTTCGTCTTATTAACTACGTTTTCAACTGTAAATCCAAAATTTTTCATACATTCTCCACCTGGTGCTGATGCACCAAAACTGTCCATAGTAATACAAATCCCATCAAAACCTGTATATTTATGCCAACCAAATGAATGGGCAGCTTCTACAACAACTCTCTTTTTCACACTACCAGGTAAAACACTTTCTTTGTAAGATTCTTCTTGCTCTTCGAAAAGTTCTACACAAGGCATAGAAACAACTCTAATTTTTTTGCCTAGGTTTGAAATCTCTTTACTTGCTTCAATGCAAAGATTAAGTTCGCTTCCAGTACCAATAAATATTAAATCTGGTGTTCCTTCGCAATCGGAAACTACATATCCTCCTAGAGCAACTTTGTCGATCGAAGTATTTTCTTGATTAGGCATACCTTGTCTACTTAGACAAAGGGCAGAAGGTCTTTTTCGATTTTGAATAGCAAGCTTATAAGCTCCACTTGTCTCATTTCCATCTCCCGGTCTGAAAACTAGCATGTTAGGCATGGCACGAAGAGAAGGGATAGTTTCAATAGGTTGATGTGTTGGACCGTCTTCTCCTACACCAATTGAATCATGGGTTAATACATAGATCACTCCTAATTCGCTGAGTGCTGAAAGCCTCATTGAACCTCTCATATAATCAGCAAAAACAAGGAAGGTTCCACCATAAGGAATAAGACCACTATTGTGATAGGCAATACCATTAAGTACAGCTGCCATTGCATGCTCTCGTACACCAAAATGTAAATATCTTTTTTCGGGACTATGAGGCTGGAATGATCCAGTTTCTCCTTTGATATCTGTGTAGTTAGAGTGTGTTAAATCTGCGGATCCACCAATTAATTCAGGCAAGTTAGGTCCTAGAGCACCTAAACATATTTGTGAATGCTTTCTGGTGGCTAAGCCATTATCATCAGGTGTATAAGAAGGGAGATCTGAGTCCCAATTCTCAGGTAATTGGCCTTTTAACATTCTATTTAACTCGGCTCCTTCAGAGGGATATTTTATTTGATATTCTTCAAATTTAGAACCCCATTCTTTCTCTAAGTTTTCACCTTTGTTTATTGACTTTCTAAAATGCGCATATACTTCATCTGGTATTTCAAATGGGGGGTATCCCCAATTTAGAAACTCTCTAGTTAATGCAGCTTCTTCTTCTCCAACAGCTGCTCCATGAATTCCAGCAGTATCTGATTTATTGGGGGAACCGTAACCTATGGTTGTAGAAATTTTTATAATTGAAGGTTTGTCTTTAATTAATTTTGCTTTTTCGATGGCTTCAGTTATTCCATTAACATCATGATTTCCATCCTCGACATGTTGTACATGCCATCCATAAGCTTCGTATCTTTTTAAAACATCTTCGGTGAAAGAAACATCGGTTCTCCCATCAATTGTAATTTGATTATCGTCATACAGTGCAATTAATTTTCCAAGCTTAAGATGTCCAGCTAATGAGCAGGCTTCTGATGCGATACCTTCTTGATTACAGCCGTCACCCATTATTACATAAGTATAGTGATCAACGATATTGCAATCAGGCTTATTAAATTTAGCTGCTAAGTGAGTTTCAGCTATTGCTAAACCAACTGCATTTGAAATTCCGGCTCCAAGAGGCCCAGCTGTAACTTCAACTCCTTCAGTTTCGAACGTTTCTGGATGTCCAGGAGTTTTTGATCCCCATTGCCTAAATTCTTTAATATCTTCTATAGAAACTGATTTGTATCCTGTCAAATGAAGCAAAGAATATAACAGCATACAGCCATGACCAGCTGATAATACAAAACGGTCTCTATTGAACCATTTTGGGTTATTTGGGTTGTGATTAAGAATGTTTTGCCATAATGCATAACCCATAGGAGCACATCCCATTGGCAATCCAGGATGGCCACTATTAGATTTATTTACTGCATCTACAGCAAGCATTCTTATACTATTTACACAAAGTGATTCTAATGAAACAGATGCAGCGACCATTGTTTTAAAATAAGTTAAGTTGGAAATACAGAATTGGTTGTCTTCAATTCATTTTGCGGAAAGCAAGGCAAACATTGTGACCACCAAAGCCGAAAGAATTAGAGAGAGCAACTCCTATTTGAGCTTCTCTCGCATTATTTGGTACATAATCAAGATCACATTCAGGATCTGGATTGACGTAGTTAATTGTAGGAGGGATAAAATTATGTGTCAAAGAAAGTATACAAGCTACAGCTTCTATACCTCCTGAGCCTCCTAGGAGATGACCAGTCATCGACTTAGTAGAGCTTACAGGAATGAGGTAAGATCTGTCTCTAAAAATAGATTTAATTGCGGAAGTTTCATTTTTATCATTAGCTGATGTACTTGTCCCATGAGCATTTATGTAATCAACTTTTTCAAGACTAAGACAAGCATCTTCAATTGCTAATTTAATAGCTTCGGCGCCTCCAACACCACCTGGAGATGGAGCAGTAATATGATGAGCATCACATGTTGTTCCATATCCAATTACTTCTGCATAAATTCGCGCATTCCTTTTTTGTGCATTTTCTAAAGTTTCTAAAACAAGAATTCCAGATCCCTCTCCAATAACAAATCCATCTCTTTCTGCATCAAAAGGTCTGCTAGCAGTTTGAGGGCTATCATTTCTGAAAGAAAGAGCTTTGGCACTGGCAAAACCAGCTACTCCAAGAGGTGTAATACTTGCTTCTGCTCCTCCACAGATCATTGCATCTGCCTTTCCAAGTTGGATTAATCTAAAAGAATCACCAATTGCATTTGAACCGGCAGCACAAGCGGTTGAAACAGAGGAACTTGGTCCTTTTGCACCCAATGCAATGGCAGCTAGTCCAGTTGCCATGTTTGGAATCATCATTGGGACTGTAAATGGACTTACCCTTTTAGGCCCTTTATGACTCAATATTTGAGCTTGACTTTCCATAGTTAGTAAGCCTCCAACACCAGAACCAATAATCACTCCAATTCTTGATGCGTTAGCTTCAGTAATTTCAAGTCCAGAATCATTAAAGGCTTGCTTTGCAGCAATAACTCCAAACTGGGAAAAACGATCCCATCTTTTGGATTCTTTAGCTTCAATAAAATTTTCAGATTGAAGATTTTTTACTTCTGCAGCAAATTTGCATGGATGTTGTTCAGGATCAAAGAGAGTAATATCTGATACCCCATTAGTGCCTGTTTGAAGACCGACTAAATATTCATCAATGTTATTACCTATTGGAGTTACCGCTCCGATACCAGTAATAACTACTCGATGGAAATTTGGCATTCTTTATTAACCTTTTTTTTCTTCGATGAATTTTACTGCATCGCCAACAGTCGCGATTCCTTCGGCTGCTTCATCTGGAATTTCAATATCAAATGCTTCTTCTAAAGCCATCACTAGTTCAACGGTATCTAGAGAATCTGCACCTAAATCATTTTGAAAATTTGAATCTGATTTTACTTCTCCTGATTCAACGCTTAATTGTTCTGAAACAATAGAACAGACTTTTTCGAGGATTTCTTGTGACATAGTTTATGGAAATTACTAATTATCTATATGATTTTATGCCCTAGAGTTAACAAGAGTGAAGCATATCTTAATTTTTTTAATTTCTTTGTAAGACAATAGTATTATAAAACGAGGTTCAAAAGACAATTTTTACATGTCACACGCAGTTAAAATTTATGACACTTGCATTGGTTGTACCCAATGTGTAAGGGCTTGCCCACTTGATGTTTTAGAGATGGTTCCTTGGGACGGCTGTAAAGCTGGCCAGATAGCTTCATCTCCTAGAACAGAAGATTGTGTAGGTTGCAAAAGATGTGAAACGGCATGTCCAACAGATTTCCTTAGTATTCGTGTTTATTTAGGAGATGAAACTTCAAGGAGTATGGGCTTAGCTTATTAATTTTATAGTGCAGTTTTAAGACAGTCCATGTTTTAATAAATACGTATTTTTTTTCAATATAATTGAAAAAAAATTACCGTATGTGTGGAATAGTTGCTGTCACTGGTTATAAAAAAGCTTTACCATTATTATTGAATGGTTTAGAAAAACTTGAGTATAGGGGCTATGACTCTGCTGGTATTGCCATTATAAATTCTGAGACAAAAAATATTACTTGTAACAAATCAGAGGGAAAACTTAAAAATTTAATCAATAATCTTAATGATAAGAATATGCCTGGCACTGTAGGTATTGGTCATACCCGTTGGGCAACTCATGGAAAACCTGAAATAAAAAATGCACATCCTCATACTAATAGTTCAGGAACTATTGCAGTTGTTCAAAATGGCATTATTGAAAATTTTCAAGACTTAAAAAATAAATTACAGAAAGAAGGCGTTATATTCAATTCTGATACAGATACCGAGGTAATTCCTCATCTAATTCAAAGAGAATTAAATACATTAAGTAAACTTAATCTTGATAAAAATGGTTCAACATTATTAGTTGCTGTGAGAAATGTAATATCTGATTTGGAAGGATCTTATGCCTTAGCAGTTTTATGGGCTGATGCTCCAACCGCTCTCGTAGTTGCAAGAAGACAAGCACCATTGATTATTGGTTTGGGTGAAGGAGAATTTATATGTGCAAGTGATACGCCAGCTATTGCAAACTTTACAAATATTATTCTGCCTATGGAGGATGAGGAAATAGCTTTATTAACCCCTCTTGGAATAGAAATATATGACTCAAATAATGAGAGACAATATCGAAGTCCAGTTTCTTTAAAAGTTTCAGAGCAAATAATGGATAAGATGAATTTCAAACATTACATGCTAAAAGAGATTTATGATCAGCCTGAGACTGCAAAAAATTGGTTGAAAAATTATTTAAATAAAAACTTAGAAAATGGCCAATATCAAATAAACTATCCCTTTGATACAAAGTTTTTTGAATCAATAGAGAGAATTGAAATCATTGCTTGTGGCACAAGTAAACATGCTGCAATGGTTGGTAGGTTTTTATTAGAACAATTCTCAGGAATCCCTACAAATGTCTTTTATGCAAGCGAATTTCGATATTCACCACCTCCATTGCTACCAAATACATTAACTATTGGAGTAACTCAATCTGGAGAAACTGCCGATACAATTGCAGCTATCGATATGGAAATTAAAAGACGGTCTTCAAAAGAAGATAAAAAATATACACCTAATCTTATTGCAATAACAAATAGAAAAGAAAGCTCGATAGGAAGACAGGTCTTAAATATAATTGATATCTGTGCAGGGATAGAAGTTGGAGTAGCAGCCACAAAAACTTTTTTTGGTCAATTACTTTCTTTTTATGGATTAGCTATAAAATTTGCGCAAATTAAAGGTACTCAAAGTGTAGATGAAATAGATAATTTAATAACAGAACTTATAAAATTGCCTCCATTAATAGAAGATCTCTTAGAGCAACATAATGAATCCTCAGAAAAGTTAGCACATGATTTTTTTAATATTAAAGACGTAATTTTTTTAGGAAGAGGTATAAATTATCCTATTGCTCTTGAAGGGGCTTTAAAACTGAAAGAAATTAGTTACATTCATGCAGCTGGATATCCAGCTGGTGAAATGAAACATGGACCAATAGCATTGTTAGATAAAAAAGTACCTGTAATTTCTATTGCCTCTCCTGGTCAAGTTTTTGATAAAGTTATCTGTAATGCTCAAGAAGCAAAAGCTAGAGATTCATTTATGATTGGGATTGCTCCTGAATGTAATGGAACTGAGATCTTTGACTATTTAATGAAAATCCCTTCCTCTACTGAATGGGTTTCGCCTTTACTTAACATCGTACCTTTGCAATTATTAAGTTACCATATCGCTGCTCATAGAGGACTTGATGTTGATCAACCAAGAAATTTAGCTAAAAGTGTAACTGTCGAATAATGAATTCTTTTAAATTTTTATTTTCAGAAAAATTATAGTTCTAAAAGTCCTTTTGGAGGATTAATCATAATAAAATTATTTTTTATATCGATTAATGGGACTATTTCGTTAACAAATGGCACTAATACTTTTTTTTGATCTTTTAATAATTCAATAACAATTAAATTATTTTTTTCATTTTCTAAATCAATAACCTTTCCAATTATTTTTAACTCTTCATTTTCTAAGATCTTGACTTGCAAATTTATAAGTTCTAATAAGTGGAATTCTTCTTTGTTTAATTTAGGCAGTTTATTAGTTTTTACTAATATTTTATAATTTTTAAGTTCTTCTGCATGATTTCTAGTACTTATTCCTTTGAACCTAATAATAAAAGTTTCTTTACCAGGATTTTTAAAACCAGAGATAAGTTCTATTTTTGATGGGAGTTCATTTTCTTTTTGCAACCATCTCAATCCCGGTTTTAGAAATCTTTCTTCAAAATCACTTAAAGATTTTACTTTTACTTGTCCATTAATTCCATGACATGATGTTATCAATCCAACAATCAACCAATCATCGTTATTTATCATATATTGTAGTTAAAGAGAGTTTTTGATGGAATTATCTACTAAACCCATACTCCCGGGTTCTTTTGTTGTTGTAAAAGATACTAACTCTATATATAGAGGATACAAAGGATTTGTACAGAGAGTTACAAAAAAAAGAGCAGCTGTTCTTTTTGAGGGTGGTAATTGGGATAAACTCATAACTTTCCAACTAACTAATTTAGAAATAGTATAAAAGTTAGAACTTACCTTTAGTTATAAACTTTTCAATTAAAACTTTAGCTGCATTTTTCTCAGCTTGTTTATGGGATTTACCAAATGCAGAAGATTCTTTTAATCCTTTGATCAATATATCGCAGGAAAATCTTTTTGGATCCCCATTTTTCTTGGAGACCTCAATAATTTTATAAACTGGCAAATCAAAACCTTTACTTTGACACCACTCTTGTAATACTGACTTCGCTTTGAATTTATATGGAGCTTTTAGTAATATTTCTGCTTCTTCTTCCCAAATATCATCTAACCACAAATTGACTTCTTGAATTGAATTAAAGCACTTATAAAGGGCTCCAATTAAAGCTTCCGTGGCCTCACCAATAATGGTGTTTTTTGAATTTTCATCACCAAGAGCTTTGGGACCTTTGATTATTACTTTCTCTATATCAATTTTTTTTCCTAATTTAGTTAACCATTCATCACTCACAATTTGTGCTCTTAGCTCTGATCTTTCTCCTACACTCATTTGAGGATACTTTTTTTCTATAAAATTAGATGCAGCCAATCTAAGTACTGCATCTCCAAAAAATTCTAATTTTTCGTAATTTACGATTTTGTCATTTGAGGAATGGGTTAGTGCTTGATTAAAATCTCTAATAACTGAATCATTTTGTTTTTTAATAATGTCAGAAAATCTTTTTGATTTAATTTTTAAAGAATTTAAAAAAGCAATTATTTGATTAATTCTGTTTCCATTAATTATATTTTTCATTTAATTAAAATGATCACATAAATAAGAAAGCAGGTCATAAGCCGGGTTCTGTTCATCTTAAATAAGATGGGCAATCATCTATCTAGGGCTGGAATTACTTCACAGTCTCAAGCGGCGCTTCTAAGTAGATTTTGCAATGGTCGTTAATCTACTAAGCCTTGCTCCCAGCCGGGGTTTACCTAGCCAACACTTCTCAATGTTGCTGGTGCGCTCTTACCGCACCCTTGCACCCTTGCCGTACGAAAAAGTATTAGGCGGTATGTTTCTGTGGCACTATCCTCACGGTTACCCGCACTGGGAGTTACCCAGCAAGCCTGACCACGTGGGAGCCCGGACTTTCCTCAAAAAAGTTTTATTTTGGAAACAAAATAAAACTTTTTTGCGATTGCCTCTCCTGCTTTCATTTAGCATAGTACTTATTATTCCAAAAAACATCTATTGGGGCTGTAGCTCAGCAGGATAGAGCAACGGTTTCCTAAACCGTAGGCCGTGGGTTCGACTCCCGCCAGTCCCGTAAAAGTAATAAACTATATGTAGTATGTGTGCAAACTTGCTACTCTCTAGCTAGCGTATAATTAGTAATAAATCTTTTATGGCTAAGTTGCATGATATGCGTTTAAAACTCTTAATTCAACAAGAGCATGAACGTATTTCTAAATCCCAACCTAATGATTTAGATCTTTCAATAGTTCAGGCAAGATGCTTATGCTGGCTTGCTTTATTGGCAGAAGCTCACGAAGATCAAGCAAATGATGCTGAAAAAAGAGGAGATGCCGAACAAGCGATGGGATGGTTTGCTGATTCTATGAGATTAAGAGATGTCATCAACTTGGTTACTAGTATTGAGATCCCTTTGCCAGATAGTCCAGATTCACTTGATGAAAATGACGAATTATTTGATGGTCCTACAATTTTGCCCAAATAGTGAGATGATATAAGAAGAGTTATATTTTCTTTTGACTGAAGAACCATGTCAGTGCTCTGATTGTCAGAGATTTTATAAAGAGCATGATCGCCTGATTAGAGAATTTCCTACTTTTAAACAGCAGCAAGAATTGAATTGGGCATCAATTCAATCTTTCAGAACTCTTTGTAGTAAGGTGACTACTGAATTACAGAGAAAATTATCCGAAAGAGAATCTAATGAAGACATAAGTTTAGAAGATAAACATATTACTGATATAGAAATTACTGAAGCTTTAGATGAACTTGAAAGTGTTAATGCTTATTTATACTCAATTGAAGCTTTAATGGAAAGAATATTTGATACAAAAATTTCAAACAATATTGAATCAAAATTTAAAGAAATTGCAAATGAATTAGCTCCAGATCCATTAAATATGGATAGATTAATTTTGAATAGGTTATTTCATCAAACCCCAGATTCAACAGATAAGAAAAATATTAATTAGTTAATTCTTCAACATCGCAAGTAATTTCTACTGGCATTGGGTAAACTTTCCAAATAGATTTACAGTACTCTCTTATAGATCTATCTGAAGAAAAATATCCTGATCTAGCAGTATTTAATAATGCCATTTTATTCCAAGATTTTTTATTATTCCAGCATTCACTTACTACATCCTGTTTATTTAAGTAGTCTTCAAAGTCAGCCATAACAAAAAATGGGTCATGTCCAGTCAAGCTATTTAATAAAGGTTTAAATAATTCTTTATCCCCATTGCTGAAGTGTCCAATTTCAATTAACCGTATTACCTCTTTAAGCTCTGGGCATTGATCAATAAAAGTTTTGGGGGAGTAATTATTATTTTTTAAATCCATAATTTCGCTTTCAGTTTTACCAAAAAGAAAGAAATTCTCTTTTTTTACAAGATCCCTTAATTCGACATTTGCTCCATCTAAGGTTCCAATAGTTAACGCTCCATTCATGGCAAACTTCATATTTCCAGTTCCAGATGCTTCTTTTCCAGCAGTTGAAATTTGTTCTGAAAGATCCGTTGCTGGATAAACTATTTCACCAAGTTTAACGTTATAGTCTGGTAAAAAAACAACCCTTAATAAACCATCCATATCTGGATCAGAATTAACTACATCAGCAATTCCATTAATGAATCGAATCATTAGCTTTGCCATAAAGTAACCTGGGGCAGCTTTACCTCCGAATATTATTGTTCTTGGTACTTCATATTTATTTGTACCGTTTTTAATTCTTAAATATTGAGCAATAATTTGTAAGGCGTTTAAGTGTTGCCTTTTATATTGATGGATTCTTTTTACTTGAACATCAAATAAACTTGAGGGATCTACAAGTATTCCAGTTTTTGAATGGATAAAACTGGCTAATTTTCTTTTGCCATTTAATTTAGTTTCCTCAAATTTTTGTAAAAAATTATTGTCATCTTTTTTTTCTTCTAATTTCTTAAGAAGTTCCATATTTGTTATCCAATTAGGACCAACTTCCTCTTCCAGAAGATTAGATAATGATGGATTAGATAGAGCAACCCATCTCCTTGGGGTAACCCCATTAGTTACATTTGTAAATTTTTCAGGCCATAGTGCTGCAAATTCAGGAAGAAGTTGTCTTTTTATTAGATCTGAGTGAAGGGCTGCTACACCATTTATATGATGTGCTCCAATTGTAGCTAAGTGAGCCATCCGAACTGATTTAGAGCCTTCTTCATCAATTATTGAGAGTTTTTGAAGGATTTTGTCATCACCTGGGTAACGTAGTCTTAATTGTTGTAGGAATCTCCAATTAATTTCATAAATAATTTCTAAATGGCGAGGGAGAAGATCATTAAATAAACCTAAATCCCATTTCTCTAAAGCTTCTGGTAATAGTGTGTGGTTGGTGTAAGCAACTGAGGAAGTTGTTATGTTCCAAGCTTTATCCCAACCTATTTGATATTGGTCAATAAGAAGTCTCATTAACTCTGCAACTGCAATAGCAGGATGGGTATCATTTAACTGGACTGTCCAATGCTTAGGGAATTCTGTTATTGGTATTGATCTTTTTTCAAGGCTTCTCAACATATCCTGAAGAGAACAACTAACAAAAAAGTGTTGTTGTTTTAGTCTTAATCTTCTACCTTCGTCAGTTCCATCATTTGGATATAGAACTTTTGAAAGAGTTTCCGATGCAACTTTTTCTTCTACTGCCCCATAATAATCACCAATATTAAATGCATAAAAGTCAAAACTTTCTGTTGCATCAGCTCTCCACAGTCTTAATCTGTCACATGTATTTACCCTGTATCCTAAAACTGGAACATCATGAGGTACTCCAATTGCATGTTCTGAAGGAATCCATCTAGATCTGTAGTTTCCTTTATCATCTCTAAAACTTTCAGTTCTGCCTCCAAAACCAACGAAACATGATTCGTCCGGTTGTGGAAGTTCCCATGGCCATCCACCTTTAAGCCATTTATCGGTTACTTCAACTTGCCAACCATCTCTAATTAACTGATTGAATATGCCAAATTCATAGCGAATACCATAACCAACTGCTGGAACTTGTAGAGAAGCTAATGATTCCATATAACATGCAGCCAGTCTGCCAAGTCCACCATTTCCTAGTCCGGGCTCTTCTTCTACTTCAAGAATTGTTGATAAGGATTCGATGCCGAATCTCTTTAGAGCATCCTCTGCTTCTTGAGTTATTCCAAGGTTGAGAAGATTATTACTTAATTGAGGGCCTATTAAAAATTCTGCTGATAAGTAGGCAACTGTTTTTTGTGGTTTTTTTCTTATGACTTCCTGACTGGCTAAATATCTTGTCATTAGCCTATCTTTAACTGCGTAACTTAAAGCCATATATAAGTCATGAGGACTTGCAGAAGTAGCTAATTTTCCAAGGGTATAAAAGAGATGGGCTGTCATTCCTTGGAAAACAGCATCAGAATCCATGCCAGCTTTCTCAGGATCTAAGTAGCAGCCTGGGGTAGGCAGACGTAGATCGAAGGGTTCGTTGGAATTCATTTGATTGGCCATATAACAGACAATAGCCATTTTTTTAAAAATTTCTTTGTTGTAACTTCAGATCCACACTTGTTGAGTATTTTTGCTTTTTTCTTACATATTTCTTAAAGTGGGCCCTCAGTAAACTATCTTCCAATTAGGTAGTTTATTTTTTACACTTAAATGTACTCTTTACTTGCTGAATTAAGTGCGCATGATTTAGAAGTTGCTGAAACGTTGATCGGAGTTATAAGATTTCTATTGATCTTTTTAGCTGCAAGAGCATTAGCAGAAGTATTAGTAAGACTAAGTTTACCAACGATTGTAGGTGAGCTTCTTGCAGGGGTTGTAATAGGAGCATCAGGATTCCATTTGTTGATACCGCCCTCAGCTGGAACTGAATTAAATGAGGGACTTATAAATGTTATTAGTTCATTAGCTTCAATTCCCCCGGAAGCAGTACCTGATGTTTATTTCGAAAGTTTTCCATCCCTCCAAGCAGTAGCAACACTTGGTCTATATGCACTTTTATTTTTAACAGGATTAGAAAGTGAGTTAGAGGAATTGGTAGCTGTCGGTGCTCAGGCTTTTACTGTTGCTATGGCCGGGGTAATTTTACCGTTTGCCTTTGGAACTTTTGGATTAATGTTTATTTTCCAAGTAGATCTAATTCCAGCAGTTTTTGCTGGAGCATCTATGACAGCCACAAGTATAGGAATTACTGCAAGTGTTTTCGGTGAATTAGGATATTTGAAAACTAGAGAAGGACAAATTGTTATTGGTGCTGCAGTGCTAGACGATATTTTGGGAATTGTTATTCTGGCAGTTGTTGTAGCTCTTGCTGCAGGAGGTTCTTTAGAAATTGCTCCTATTGTTAAATTAGTTGCGGCGGCAGTAGTATTTGTTATTGCTGCTATCGCATTAAGTAGAACAGCAGCTCCAGGATTTGATTGGTTATTAGATAGATTGAAAGCTCCTGGAGCTGTAGTAGTTGCATCTTTTGTGATACTTGTATTATGTTGTTTTGTTGCAACAGCGATTGGATTAGAAGCAGCTTTAGGTGCTTTTGCAGCTGGATTGATTCTTAGTAGTTCTAAAAATAATCATGCAATACAACAATCTGTTTTACCTTTAGTTTCCTTATTCGCAACTATTTTCTTTGTATTAGTTGGAGCTGGAATGGATTTATCAGTTATCAATCCACTTGATCCAACAAGTAGATCAGCTCTTGTAGTTGCAGGATTTTTGTTAGTTGTTGCAATTATTGGAAAAATTGCAGCCGGATGGGTATTTTCAAGTGATAAACCTACTAATAGATTAGTTGTAGGTTTGGGTATGATGCCTAGAGGAGAGGTTGGTTTAATTTTCCTTGGGCTAGGAACAAGCGCTAAGTTGTTAACTCCTTCTCTTGAAGCAGCTATTTTATTAATGGTTATTGGAACTACATTTCTTGCACCTGTTCTCTTGAGAATTGTTTTAAAAGATAAGCCCCCCAATGATGGCAATAAAATTTCAGATGATGTTGCAGCTGATCCTGTGGGTCTTCTTTAGGAAACAAGTCTATTAGAATCAACTAACATAAGATTTTCAATAAATGGAACAATCAGCTCTGATAGATAGTACTGTAAATTATGACTGGAATTTTTTAAATTACCCAATACATACTGTTTCTGCTAAGCCTGAGAAAATATCAAAAGAGTGTGCAATTTTATTAATTCATGGTTTCGGGGCTTCCACGGATCATTGGAGATTTAATATTCCTACTTTGAGTAACAAATATGAAGTTCATGCTATGGATCTACTTGGGTTTGGGAAAAGTCCTAAGCCTCAGGATGTTGAATACTCAGGATCTTTATGGAAAGATCAGGTTGTAGCTTATGTAAAAGAGAAAATAAAAAAACCTACAATTGTTGTTGGAAATTCATTAGGTGGTTATGCAGCATTAGCAGCTGGTTCAGAATTGAATGAGCTAAATGCAGGAGTGATATTGCTTAATGCTGCAGGATATTTTAGTGAAGAAAAAACTATCAAAAAGAATATGTTGCAAACTTCAATTGAAACAGTTGCCGGCATATTTTTGAAAAATATTGTCCTTCAACGTTTGATTTTTGAGAATATGAGAAATCCAAAAAATATTAAAAAAACTTTGAATCAAGTTTATGTTGATAAAAAAAATGTTGATGATTTTTTAGTTGAGTCAATAAGAAAACCTTCGCTAGATTATGGAGCTTTTAATGTTTTTAGAAGTGTATTTAACCCATCAGGTCCTCAGGGATTGCCTTTGGATAAGTTATTCGCAAAACTCGATTCACCATTATTACTGCTCTGGGGAGGCAAAGACCCTTGGATGAACACTCCAAAAAAAAGAAATCTTTATAAAAAATTTACACCAGAGAATACAAAAGAAATCATTCTTGATGCTGGACATTGTCCTCATGATGAAATACCTGAACTAGTTAATCAGCATATTTTGGATTGGGTTGATTCTCTTTGAGTAACAATTGTGCAAATTAAATTATCTAATAAAGACCAAGAAATTTTTGTCTTTCAATTAGATCAAAATAACTATATTAAATTTTGTCCTGAAAGAGGAGGTTTGATTACAAATTGGGTTTCGGATGGTAAAGAGATACTGTATTTCGATGAAAAAAGATTTATGGATAAGACAAAAAGTATTAGGGGAGGAATTCCAATCTTGTTTCCAATTTGTGGAAATCTCAATACCTCTAGTTCAGTATTTGGGAAAGATTATTTGCAATTAACACAACATGGTTTTGCTAGGGATTTGCGATGGCAATACTCGTTTAATCAAAATAAACAATCTTTATGCTTATTTTTAAATGAATCTAAAAAAACCAAAAAATATTATCCTTTCGATTTCGAACTAAAAATAGAAGTTACCTTAAAGATTAACTGTTTAGTATTTGAAATTACGATTTATAATAAAACAGATACTGGTATGCCTATAAATTTTGGATTGCATCCTTATTTTAATGTTTCAGATTTCAAAAATTTAGAGTTTATTGATAATCCACTTAATTGTCAGAATCAAGAAAAAAATATTTTAAGTAATACTTTGGATGAATTAAATAATATTCATTTAGGAGTTGATCTACTTATGTATACTTCCGGTAGGAGCGCTTTTCGAGATAAAGTTTTTAAAAGAGAGGTAACTTTAAATCATCCATATCCTTTTGATTTAGGTGTTATTTGGAGTGATCCACCAAGAAGAATGATATGTCTTGAACCTTGGACTAGTCCTCGTAATTCTTTTGTTGATGGATTTAGAAACATTATGATTCCTGCAAATGATAGGCAGAAGTTTGATGCCTCAATACAAATAAAATCTCTTAAGTAATTATGCAATACTCATGAAATTTGTTGTTATAGATGATGATCCAACAGGATCTCAAACTGTGCATGATTGCTTATTACTTCTTAAGTGGGACTGCTCAACTTTAGTAAAAGGTTTTGAATCTAAATCTAATTTATTTTTTATTTTGGCTAATACAAGGTCACTATCGGAAAATGATGCGAAATTAACAATAAAAGAAATTTGCAAAAATCTTAAGACCACTATAGCTTCTCAAGCTTATGAAGAAGAAATTATTTTTATAAGTAGAGGAGACTCTACTCTTCGAGGACATAACTTTTTAGAGCCAAGCACCCTAAATAGTTGCTTAGGTCCTTTTGATGCTACTTTTCATATTCCAGCTTTTATAGAGGGTAAAAGATTAACCGTCAATGGATCGCACTTTGTTGATAAAATCCCTATCAATCAAACAATTTTTGCAAGAGATAAAATTTTTGGATTTGAGACAAGTAATATCAAGAATCTTTTATTTCAGAAGAGTAAATCGCAAATAAATTTTGAAGATATTCAAAATATTTTTTTTGTCAGATATCGAAATTCTAAATGATGAAGAAAATAACATTGTTTTTAAAACACTAAAGAACTTGAAGAATAACAAACATGTAATTGTAGATATAGAAAATTATTCTCAACTAAAAAAATTTTCTTTAGTAATTAAAAAATTAACTAAACAAAAAAAATTCCTTTTTCGAACTGCAGCAAGTTTTATAAGTTCAATATCTGAGAAAAAAAGCGTCTCTGAGGGTGAGATATTATTCTCTAATTTAAGAATAAGAAGTAAAGAAAAGATTTTTCTCCCAGGACTCATAATTGTTGGATCCTATGTGGAACTTTCAACAATACAATTGAAAAACTTATTAGAGATAAGTAATTGCAATCCAATTGAATTAGATGTTTTTGAATTCTTTAAAATTACTTCATCTGAGAATAATCATAAGCAAAGGAATTTATTTAAAAAGAAATTTTCGAAAGAAATTAGATTTTCTTTTGAAAAAGGAAAAACTCCTGTATTGTTTACTTCAAGAAAATTTATGTCCTTAGATTATTCTGAACAATTTAATTTTTATAATTCACTTGCAAGTTTTATTGCTGAATTAGTCGCAGATTTGAAGTATGAAATAGGATATTTGATTTCAAAAGGTGGAATAACAACAAATGTGATTCTTAGTAATGGACTTAATGCAGATTATGTTTATCTTGAGGGACAGATTTTAAAAGGTATTTCAGTGGTGACTTACAACTTAAAAAATAATACTAGGCTTCCTATTGTTACTCATCCTGGAAACATTGGTACTAAAGATTCACTAGTTAATATATGGAAAGTTTTTGAAAATAAAAATAATTTTACAAATTAGAAATTTGATATGATTTCTTCAGCAAAACTGCTGCAGGATAAGGGTTCTACTTTAGGTTCCATTAAACGTGCAAGATCATAGGTGACTTTTTTTTGCTCTATTGCCTTACTTAAACCTTCAGTAATTAAGTTAGCTGCTTCATCCCAACCAAAATACTCAAGCATCATAACACCACTTAAAATTACTGAGCCTGGATTAATTTTATTTAATCCTGCATGTTTTGGCGCAGTACCGTGCGTTGCTTCGAAAATTGCTGCATTATCACCAATATTTGCTCCAGGTGCCATGCCTAGTCCACCGACTATTGCTGCAGCTGCATCAGAAACATAGTCACCATTCAGATTTAATGTTGCAAGAATTGAATATTCTTGTGGTCTAGTTTGAATTTGTTGAAATATACTATCAGCTATCCGATCATCTACAAGAATTAGTTCTTGCCATTTACCATCTCCATGGGAATGTGAAATTGAGGTAATAACTTCTTTAATTTCTTCGCAGATAAATGCCTTTTTATTATTAGTAAGCTTGTCAAACCCTGGTTCGATTTTTCGTGCATTATTTTCAATTGTAATTTCTGGATTTTTATGGATATTATCTAAAATCCAACTTTCTCGTTCCGTAATGCAGTCTTCTCTAAATTCATTAACTGCCAATTCATATCCCCAATCTCTAAAAGCACCTTCGGTATATTTCATGATATTACCTTTATGTACTAGAGTCACATGCCTTTTATCTCCTGATAATCTTTTTGCATGTTCAATAGCTTTTTTAATATGCCTTTGGCTACCTGATTTACTAACTGGTTTTATTCCAATTCCAGACCCCTTTGGAATTGACCTATTTTTTAAATTTTTACTATTTGGTATCACGACGTTATTTAAGTGATTAATTAATTCAAGACAATTATGATCTTCGGCTTCCCATTCAATTCCCATGTATATGTCCTCAGTATTTTCTCTATAAACAATAACGTCTAAATTTTGAGGGTTTTTGTGAGGGCTTGGAGTTCCGGAATAATATCTGCATGGTCTAACACAGCTGTATAAATCAAATATTTGTCTTAATGCAACATTAAGCGACCTAATACCTCCGCCGATGGGAGTTGTTAAAGGACCTTTGATTGCTACACCGAAGTGTTTAATTGCTTCAATAGTATCTTGAGGTAGATAGTTATATGTGCCATAAATTTCACATGCTTCATCTCCTGCATATACTTTAAACCAATTGATTTTTCTTTCATCTCCATAGCTTTTTGTAATCGCTGCATCAAGAACAATTTGAGTTGCTGGCCATATATCAACTCCAGTTCCATCACCCCTAATAAATGGCACGATTGGATTATTGGGAACTTTCGGCTTGCCCTGATCAAAAGTTATTATCTCTCCTTCAGAAGGTAAATTTAATTTTTCAAAATTTGGCATAGTATTGAATAATAACGAAGATAACTCATTAAAGTTTTTCGTATTGTAATTTGCTATGAGTTATTTTCTTTAAAAGCTAGAAATTTATTATTCAAATGTGAATAGAGAATACTTTCTTGATCAGCATTTCAACATCTTTATTAAAAGAAAAAGTAGTTAATAAGCAAGTTATGGGAAATTATGTCATTTTCAAAAAAACACTTAGCTATTTATGAATGCGAGTTCAAATGTAAGTAATGTTGAAATAGCTAATAAAATTGCTTCTACTGCAACTTTGTTTAGGAAATATTTCCCTGATGCCAGCGTAAACTTTAGTCCTTGGGAAAATTCAAATATTGAATCTATGAAAGATACTATTGACTTCGCCTTTCATTTTCCAGGTTGGAGTCCTCTTATTGAATGTAGAGCGATACTTTTACAATTGAGAATTGAAAGTGACAATAATAACAGAGTACCAAAATTGTTAGGAATAATAATGCGAGGGATGATTATTCCCTCCGAGAGATGGAGAGTTGCTACTGTTGGGGAGTGGGAAATGACTGGTACTCATTTACCTCAAAAGGAACAAAAAGATAATCTTTTTTTGGTTTGTAAAGAACTGTATAAGTTATTCTCTACAACATCCGCTGGTAACAAAAATTAGCTGTTTTATGTATTTTTCTTGTAAATTAAATACAAATACAAAATTAATTCAAAATATATGGCAGTCGCTCTTGCAGGACAACTAAGAGAAGGGACAAAAAAATCCCACACTATGGCAGAAAATACGGGCTTTGTGGCTTGTTTTTTAAAAGGAGTTGTTGAAAAAAAATCTTATAGAAAATTAATTAGTGATTTATATTTTGTTTATGAGGCTATGGAAGAAGAAATTGAAAGATTGGTTAATGAGGAACATCCAGTAATTAAACCTATTGGTTTTAAATCATTATTCAGGAAAGAAACTCTTGAAAATGATCTTAAATTTTATTTTGGTGATAATTGGAAGAATGAAATTAATATTTCTCAATCGGCAAAAGAATACGTTGAAAGAATCCGCGAGGTTGCAAAAAAATCACCAGACTTATTAGTTGGTCACCACTACACACGCTACATAGGAGATTTATCTGGTGGTCAAATTTTGAAAAGGATCGCCAAAAAAGCATTAAATTTGCAGGGAAATGATGGTTTAAATTTTTATGAATTTAAATTAATTGCTGACGAAAAGAAGTTTAAGGAAGAATATTCCCTTACTTTAAATCAACTTCCAATAAATCAAAAGACTGCTAATCAAATTATTGATGAAGCTAATCAAGCTTTTACTTACAATATGAAAATGTTTAAGGAGCTTGAAGGTAATTTGATTGCTGTTTTAGGCAAGATTGTATTCAATTACATTACAAAAAAAGTTAGGAAAGGCAGTACTGAGACCTAGTATTTATGTTTGATTCATTAGTTGATTTCCTTAAAACCAATATTGATGAATTAAATGGTAATGAAGTGCAAATATCTAGCGAATTCAAAGAACATCACAATAAAGACTCAAAATATATTATTAAAAATTGGCTTTTTTCATCTCCCCAATATAGAAAGTGGAGAATAACAAGATTAGATGGTGGCAAAAAATTGCAAGTGTTTAATACAGTCGCATATCCAAATTTTGATAGTGAACTACCTATCCTAGGAGCTGATATTTTATGGTTTGAAAGTTCCCAAAAGTTATTAGCAATCCTCGATTATCAACCTTTAATTCAAGAAAGCAAGTATCTTGAAAAATATTGTTCAAGTTTAGGTAGTATTAAGAAAAAATATTCTGCATTTGATAATAATAAAATGAAGAATATCTATGATTCAAAAAAGTATTTCTCCCCATGGGTGATTTTATGTAGAGGAAATAAATTAAACCTTGATAGAGATTTATATAATATTTTCGATTCATTTGTAAATAATTATTTGCACCTTTATAAGTTGAATCCTGTTAATCAATTTTTAAATGCAGAAGAAATAAAGATTAATCAAATTAAATATGATAAGTACAGTTTTGAAAAAGACCCTGCAGATAAATTGTTTAAATCTTTTTTTGGAGAAAAATGGACAAAAAAATTTATTAATAAATTTCTTTTTACATTAAATAATGAGATTATTCATTAAATGTTAATACAAGATACTATTTTTTATAGGCCAGATTGGAGATGGCATAATTTTTTAAAATATTTAATTAACAATTTAATTAAATATAACTGTTTAGAAAAAATAATACCTTCGGAATATTCCTATAAAGATTCAACTTATGGTTCAAAAAAATCAAAAAAAAATGTGAATCTTTCTACTTGGGGTGTAACGCATAAAAAAAGAATTCAATTTGCAAGAGCAGTTTGCATAAATAGTCCAAATTATTCTGTTTTAAATTTTTTAATTACTCCAAATACTATTTATAACGTCCCATTTTTTGGCGTAGATTTTGTTTCTCTTCCTAATAGTCATTTATTAGTATTAGATTTTCAGCCTTCACTAAAAATACAAAATCAATATAATGATGAGTTATTAGAAAAACTTATAAAACTCAAAACTCGTTGTCATTCATTACTCCCATTAGCTGAAAAAATGTCTCCAGAAGTAGCAAAGTTTTTTTCTCCAGGGGTTATCTGGTCAAAATTACCAAAAGAAGAAAGGAGTGATTTTTTAATTTCTAATCAGCTTTATGCCTCATTTAAGGAATATCTAAATTTGTATTTGGAAATTCTTTTCGAAAGCGAGGAAGCCAATATGGATCTGCAAAAAGAATTAATAAATGGTCAAAATAATTATTTGCAATATAGAAGAGATAACGATCCAGCAAGGCCAATGTTATCGAGTTTGTTTGGAAAGGAATTTACTGAATCTTTAATTAAAGAAGTTTTATTTATTACTTAAAAGTCTTATAATTTATATAAATTTAAAACCATATGAAAAAAATTTCTGTTCTTTTTGTATGTTTGGGAAATATTTGTAGGTCTCCTGCTGCAGAAGCTATTTTTATAAGTTTACTTGAAAAGAAGGGATTAACTGATGCCTTTATTATAGATTCTGCTGGAACTGGGAGTTGGCATGTTGGAAAAAAAGCTGACTCTAGAATGAGAATTGCGGCTGAAAGAAGAGACATAAAAATCTTAAGCAGGGCTCGTCAAATTACTACCAAAGATTTTGCAGAATTTAATTATATTCTCGCGATGGACGATTCAAATTTTAGCAATATTCAAGATCTTAAAAATAGAACACTTTCAACTGATTTTGCATCAATAAAAAAAATACAAAATTTTAGATCAGTTTATAATGAGGATGAAGTTCCTGATCCATATTTTGGAGGAGATGAGGGCTTTGATCATGTTCTTGATATTTTAGAAGACTCTGTGGGTGGCTTCTTGGAAAGCATTTCTTGAATTTATTAGTTCTGAGTCTCTTTAGGAATCTTGTCATTATAAAGATCAATAATTTTATCTACTACCTCATTAATCAAATATCCATCAGTATTAATTTCAATGGCCTCGTCCGCTTTTATTAGAGGTGAAATTTCCCTTTTAGAATCTTCAAAATCTCTTTTCTTTATTAGTTCCTTTAATTTATGAATATCTATTACTTGAGAGTCTTTGCTTTTTTTGTCAGACTTTCTTCTCTTTGCCCTCTCATCGATGCTTGCTGTTAGAAATATTTTAAGTTCTGCATCAGGGAAAACTGTTGTTCCTATATCTCTTCCCTCAGCTACGAGTCCGCCTGATTTGCCAATTTTTCTTTGTTCTTCTACTAAGAATTTTCTTACTTCTTTAATCGAAGAAATTTTAGAAACTATGGAACTTATCTCTCGCGACCTAATTTCTTCAGTAACACAGTAGTTATTAATAAAAACATCCTGATGTGAATTCGCATTTGACTTGAATATAATGGAAATATTTTTGAGAATATTCTGTAATTCTTTTTCCTTTTTATAATCAATATTTTCTCTTATCAGGAGCCAACTCAATGCCCTATACATTGCTCCAGTATCTAAATATAAAAGTTTAAGTTTCTTCGCTATTAATTTTGTGACCGTACTTTTACCTGCCCCAGCAGGACCATCAATCGCAATTATTGGGCTTCTTTTCATTAGGAAAACGTGATCAATTAATCTAGTCTCTCCACATCTTATCGCACCAGCTAGTATCGAAATATTATCCTCATCTTTTGAGTTTTGGAGAGTATAAGGGTGTAAATGTTCTAAGTACTCAATTGAAATTTTTTTAACTGACAGCTTTTGAATTATTTCTTTTATGCTTATCTTTTTTTCTTTTTGAAAATTTTTTTTGGCTTCTAATAATTCATTTGAAAAAAATCTAATTAATTTTCTTTCGTCTTTTGAAAGATGTATATTTCGAGAACTTAAAGGAATTCCATCAAAATCTCTTTGAGTAGGGACAGATTTAATAGCTACATTTAATTTTTTTGTTAGGATAAGATGTTTTAATATTAATAGTTGTTGCCAATCTTTTTCTCCTAAATAAAGATTTTTCGGCTTGATGATATTAAGTAATCTATAAACTACAGTACAAACACCATCAAAATGACCAATTCGATTTAATCCACACAACGCCGATGATAACTCTGTTGAAGCTTTAAGGAATTTAATATTTTTGTTATTCGGCGGATATATATCATCAGTATTTGGTATGAAGATGGCATCTGCCCCATTTGCAAAGGAGATTTTAATATCATTGTCAATTGTTTTAGGATATTTTTTTAAATCTGACTTGTTATCAAATTGAAGTGGATTAACAAAAATACTTACTAAATTTATATTGGAGTTTTCATTTTTTGCTGTTGATATAAGTTTTGAATGTCCATTATGGAGATTCCCCATTGTTGGAATGAAGTTAATATCACTCGTTATATTTCTCCTCCAATTTTCTATTTCTTCAGTTTTCCTTATAATTACTTTCTGCACTTTGTTTTTAAAAAATAAATCTATTTGATAAATAATTACTGGACAAAAGCAATCTTCGGAGGAATATCTATATAGGGAAAGTCTATCATTTTTTTTTCATGGATTACAAAACATCAGGTGTTGATATAGAAGCTGGGCGAGAATTTGTTTCCGAAATTAAACAGGCAGTTGAAGGAACGCATACATCTAATGTGATTGAAGGTATTGGTGGGTTCGGAGGTTTATTTAGAATCCCTATCGATGGTTTTAAAAAACCAGTTTTAGTTTCAGGAACTGATGGTGTTGGCACAAAATTAGAATTAGCCCAAAGTAAAAACTTTCACTTTGAGGTTGGCGTTGATTTGGTTGCTATGTGCATGAATGATATTATTACCAGCGGTGCAAAGCCTTTATTTTTCCTTGATTATATTGCTACTGGCAAGCTTGATAAGAAACAATTATTGCAGGTTGTTCAAGGCATTTCTCATGGTTGTGGAGAAAATAACTGTTCATTACTCGGTGGAGAAACTGCTGAAATGCCAGGATTTTATTCAAATAATAAGTATGATTTAGCAGGATTTTGTGTGGGTATAGTAGACGAATATAAGCTTATTAATGGTAAAAAAGTATTAGAAAATGACTTAATAATTGGTTTAAAAAGTAATGGAGTTCATAGTAATGGCTTTAGTCTAGTAAGAAAAATAATTCAAGATAATAATCAAATAGATAAAGAATTTGAAAAAGTTTATCACTTAAATTTTTATGATGAATTATTGAAACCTACAAAAATTTACAACAATGTTATTAACCAAATGTTATCTGAAAATATAGAAATTAAAGCAATGTCTCATATTACTGGTGGAGGCATTCCAGAGAATTTACCAAGATGTATGCCTTCTGATTTTATTCCTTTTATCGATACCAATTCTTGGGAAATACCTATTTTATTTAAATTCCTAAAAGAAAAAGGCACGATTCCTGAAAAAGATTTTTGGAATACGTTTAACCTTGGAGTCGGATTTTGTTTAATTATTGATAAAAAATTTAAAGATCCAATATTAGATATCTGTAAAGATCATGACATCGATAGTTGGGAGATTGGAAAGATAGTTCGAAAAAAAGATTCAAGAATTACTCAATTTTTGCCTGGAATCTTAACTTAAATTTTTTTTAAATGATTTTTAAAAAATTTTTTATACACAAATGAAAAAGTTAGGTGTAATATAATAAAATTAGCACCGAATTATATCGGAAGTTTAAGTATTAAGATTTAACCTTTAATTCAATGCCTTTTGCAAATAATCAAAGAATTACACGTAGACGTAGTTCAGCTGGTCCTACACCTCCAAAAAGACCGATAGGTAATAATTCTGAAATTAGCGGCAGACAGGCTCAAGGCCCAAGACCTACTTTTTTGACACTAAGAGATCATGGGAAGGTTTTTGTTGCTGATTTACCTAATTTGTCTGATGGTCAATTAGCTCATATTAGTAAAGAAGCTAATGAAGTTTTAAATAGTTTGGAAAAAAGGCTTAGTGATCTTGAAAATGGATCTCAAATTAGTAATCCTGAAAACGATACTTTGATAAAAGCTTCTACCAAAAGAGATGTCACATTAAGGTTTATTAAATCCATAGAAGAGGAACAAGAACATAGAAAGAATAATCCTGCCCTAAGAGATGCTGCTTCTGAATCGTTACCGAGAACTTTTCTTGAGGTTGCTAGACATAGATTACCTGGAGCAACTTTTGATTCACTTCTGCGAGAGGCTCTTGAAGCATGTGCAGTTGATGACAATGCTGAAGAAAATCAAATTATTGATGAGCCTAAAGAAACTGTAAAAATTATGGATATACCCTCTTCCAACGCAAATGCTTCACTTGTTGTTAGTATCGATTCAAGTAATGATTCAAAGAATGGCTCTATTTAATTCAAAAAAAGAGTTAGTAAGTTCAAAAGTTCAAAATAGTTCAAATATTACTCTTCCTTCAAATAAAGATGTAATTTTATGTAATCATTGCCAAAGGACTGCATCAAATGGCGTGAGATGTTTAGGAATGTGTGTAGCAGATAACGATTACTAAAATAGTTTAAATTTGTCTAGAAAATAATTTTATGCATTTAATTTGTTAATGAAATCTGAGAAATCAACGTCTAAGGGCGGTAAATAAAAAGATAAATTATGAGCGATATAATACTTATTGAAGGATTGTAAGAAAAGAGGTCTTACTTACTATCCACTGACCGTCCAAGTTTTTTTCAAAGAAATGCATAACAGATATTATAAGCTCTTTTTTTTACAACGGTTTATACAGAAATATGCTGAAAAATTGAAAAAGGCGGCACCCAGATTCGAACTGGGGATAAAGGATTTGCAATCCTCTGCCTTACCACTTGGCCATGCCGCCGAAAGAGATTCGATTGAATCTTTTTATGATCTTAACAGTCAGGTGACTCATTCTCTATTATTCATATGTAATGGGCATGGAGAAGATGTCATTGCATCAGAAATAATAAAAAGATTATTAAAAAAAATAAAAAACAAACATATTGAAGTTTTGCCATTAGTAGGAAATGGAGATGTATTTAATTCAATAAAATCAAAGAATTTTCGTAAGATAGGATATTTAAAAGAGCTTCCAAGTGGAGGTTTTAGTAATCAAAGTTTAAAAGGATTTTTGCTTGATTTGTTTGCAGGATTTTTAATAGATAATTTAAAAAATTTTTTAATTGTAAAACAAAAGTCAAAACATAACTGCAAAATTATAGCAGTAGGAGATTTTCTACCGTTATTTTATGCATGGAGTTCAGAATGCGAATTCAGTTTTATTGGAACTCCCAAAAGTGACCATACTTGGAGTAGTGGACCTGGTTGGGCTTTAAGCGATTTTTATCATAAGTTGAAAGGTTCTGAATGGGATCCATGGGAAATGTATTTAATGACATCTCCAAGATGTAAAAATTTAATTATGAGAGATAAATTAACAGCTAATAATTTGAATAGAAAAAAAATTGGTGCAAAATACTTAGGTAATCCAATGATGGATTTTGTTACTACAAAAAATGAAAAGATATCAAATAGTATTGCTTTCAACAGGATAATTTTATTAGTTGGAAGCAGATACCCAGAGGCATTTAAAAATCTTGATAATTTTCTTGATTGTTTGCAAGATTTTGATTTTTCTAAAAATTTGGTAATACTTTTGCCCTTGAGTATTAATGCAAATGTAATTAAAATTAAAAGTTATTTAAAAAAATATGGTTTTCAAAAACAAAGTAAGATTAAATTTTTGATTGATGAAGATTCAGTATGGAAAAAGAGAGAAAAATTTATATTGATTGGAAAAGGCAAATTCAATTTATGGGCAAATATGGCAGATGTTGGCTTGTGTAATGCCGGAACTGCTACAGAGCAAATTACGGGCCTAGGAATTCCATCTCTTTCTCTTCCTGGATCTGGACCACAATTTACAAAATCATTTGCAAAAAGGCAATCAAGACTATTAGGAGGTAGTGTTTTAGTTTGCAAGAATAAAAAAATTCTTTTAAAACGTTTAAGTTTACTTTTGGGAGAAAAAGTTGAAAGGTTAGAACAAGCAAAAATTGGAAAAAAAAGGATGGGAGAATCTGGTGCAAGTAAGAAAATAGTAGATTCCATAAACTCTCATTTGTTATCTTAGTAAATGGCCATAGCGTTTTTTAATCCTTTATGTATCCAATAAATGATCGGCAATATTTAAAAATTTGCGCACAGATTGCAAAAATTATGAGTATAAGCTTATCTTCTGCTAAGAAGAAAGTAGAAATTCAAATTGCAAAAGAGGGCTCCAAAACTATTCAAGAAAAAATACAAGTTGCACAAAATCTCTTAAAAATTTGTGAAAAAAACGAAGGAGATAAATTAAGTTCTTCAAGAATACTTGATAAGCTTATGGAAACCCTTGATGATGAAGATAATTTTTTAACTGAAGATTGATTTTTAATGTTCAAATATATTTGAGAATTTTAGTATGTCTAAATCAGCATGTACAGAAACTGTTTCGAAACATTTTTGAGCTAATTCATATCTTTTCTCTCTTTTTAAGATAACTTTTAATTTATGCATAGCTTCAATTAAATATCTAACATCATTTGCTGCATAATCTAATTGATCTTTTGTTAAATCTTCGTTGCTACCCCAATCACTACTTTGCGAGCTTTTGTCCAGTTCTATCTCTAATAATTCATTTATTAAATCTTTTAAACCGTGTTTATTGGTATAAGTTCTTGCCAACTTACTCGCAATTTTTGTACAAAAAATATTTTTTGTATTAATTTCAAGATTGCATTTTAAAGCTGCGACATCAAATCGCGCATAGTGAAATATTTTAGTAATTTTTTCATCTTCAAGAAGTGCTTTTAAATTAGGTGAAGAAGATGTATTTATTTCGATTTTTATACAGGATGTTCTACCAAATTCATTGCATATTTGTACCAAACAAAGTCTATCTCTTCCATGAATTAAACCCATTGCTTCGGTGTCAATAGCTAGGTAGGATGAGTTCTTATAAAGATTGTATAAATCTGCTGTTAAATCGCTATTAAGAAAATCAATATTTTTATTTTCAATAGTCATTTTTAATAAGTATTTAAAGTAATTTAAGATCTTAGAATATTAGTTAAGATTTTTTTTAATTAAGAATTTTTATCTAATATGATTATTTTACAGAATAACTCTCAAAAATTATAATATGATGTAATTTTAATTTTTATTCTCGAGTTACTAGAAAAAATTTACTTAATGTCCTATTCCTTAAATTCAACATTATTACTGACAATTCTTTTGGCCATAGGATTATTTTTTTTTCTTAGGGCCTCTAGTAAAGATAGAACAACCATAGTTGAGATTTCTTCTTCTCAACAGCCAGTTAAGGTTTTAAATGATTTATGTCAATGGCTTAATTTGAGGGGATGGAAGCAAACGGGAGGAGATTTTGAACAAAGAATTTTGATATTTAAGGGGCAAGTTGTTTCTAGTAAATTTTTAGCAATTTTTTTAGGTTTTCTTGGCGGTTTTGGTTCTTGTGCTTTGGGATTAGTGATTATTCAGATATATCCTGAATTAGGTTGGTGGCCTATTCTTTTAGGATTAGTTGGTGGCCCTTTGTCTGGCATTGTTTATTTTAAGAAATCAGCAAGAGAGGAGAAATTTGAATTAAGATTGATAGATGAAAATGAAACAAATTCAACTTTCATGAGATTAAGAGCGCATAGAGATGAATTAATCTCTTTAGAAAATGAACTTGGAGAAAAACTTCAATTAAAAAGTGACGGTTCTTTATTTAAAACACCTATTTAAGATACTTAAAAAGTTATTTGATAATTTTTAATCAAAGATATTATTTTCAATACAGAATTTCTCTAACTCTTTGTCATTTAACCAATCTTGGGGTTTTGTAAAAATTGATGTGAGAAATTCCTCTCGAGAACCCTTTTTAGCTTTATATCCATATTCCCATCTAGCTAAAGGTGGTAAGGACATTAATATAGATTCAGTCCTGCCGTTTGTTTGTAGTCCAAAAATAGTCCCTCTATCCCAAACTAAATTGAATTCGACATATCTACCTCTTCGATACAGCTGAAATTCTTTTTCCTTCGATGAATATCTTTGAGAAGCTCTATTTTCAATAATTGGCAAATATGAAGGGAGGAATGCCTGTCCACAGTTTTCCGCTAAAGAAAATAAATTATCCCAATTTAAATTAGATTTGCCAATATTCTGTGAAGCTTTTGATGCCTCTCCATTTTTATTATTTCCTTTATAAATATTGCCTGAACCATCTTGATAATCATAAAAAATACCTCCTATGCCTCTAGATTCATCCCTATGCTTCAAGAAGAAATATTCATCACACCATGGTTTGAAAACTTTATGCAAATCTTTATCAACTTTCTCGCAAGCTTTTTTATGCTCGTTATGAAAATTTCTCACATCAGAAAGATAAGGATAAAAAGGGGTTAAGTCTGCACCTCCTCCAAACCACCAAACAGGACCAGCTTCGAAATATCTATAATTCAGATGAACTGTAGGAATATAGGGATTCTTAGGATGCAACACCATAGAAGTTCCTGTAGCGAACCATTCATGACCTTTTGCTTCAGGCCTTTGAGAGATTATAGATTGAGGTAATTCTTTTCCTTGTACTTCAGAGAAATTTACTCCTGCTTGTTCAAAGATAGAACCATTTTTCAATACTCTAGATCTTCCACCACCACCTTCGTCTCTTACCCAGGATTCTTCTATAAATTTCCCTTTGCCATCTATATTTTCAAGCCCTGAACAAATTTTGTCTTGCAGAGTTAATAAGAGATTTTTAGTTTTTTCTCTCGAGTTTTGAGGAGGTTCTCTGAACATGTATTTAGTAAATCTTGAAGAAAAAAATTTTTTGGTTAATTATAAGTTTCCCTTTATAATTTCTCTTAGGGGGACCTTATTGCCTATTATTTGATAGTTCGACATAGTTCTTAATCTTTTCAACAGTCGACTACCTTGTCAAAATATTTAAAAATTTAATGACCACGATAGAAGATGCGAATTTTGCTTTACAAAAAGTTCTAGATATTGGATCAAAGAAAAATGTAATTGAATTAGCTTGGATTAAAAACGTAAGAGTAACTATACCGAGAGTAATCGTAACATTATCATTACCATCATTTGCTAATTCTCAGAGAGATAGAATTGTACAAGAGGTTAGAAAAGTACTACTGGAATTTGAAGATATTGCTGATGTTCAAATAGAGATAGATAATAATCCTTCAAACACAGAATCTAAAACTCAAAGTAGTGTTCCTGAGTTGCAGAAGATTGATGGGATTCAACATATCATAGCTGTTAGCAGTGGTAAAGGTGGAGTTGGAAAAAGTACCATTGCAGTTAATCTCGCTTGTTCTCTAGCTAAATTAGGTTTAAAAACTGGTTTGCTGGATGCGGATATCTATGGACCTAATACTCCCTCAATGATGGGTGTTTCCGAACAGAATCCAAAGGTTACAGAAGGTAGTGGCAGCGATCAAAGGTTAATACCAATAAATAAATATGGAATTTCATTGGTATCAATGGGTTTCCTCATAGAAGAAGGTCAGCCAGTTATATGGAGAGGACCAATGCTCAATAGTATTATCCGACAATTTTTGTACCAAGTTGAATGGAATAATCTTGATTTTTTGGTTATTGACTTGCCTCCAGGAACAGGAGATGCTCAAATTTCCCTTTCTCAATCTGTTCCTATTTCTGGAGCTATTGTTGTCACTACTCCTCAACAAGTATCTTTGCAAGATGCAAGGAGGGGATTAGCAATGTTTAAACAACTCGGAGTGCGTTTACTGGGAATTGTAGAGAATATGTCAGTATTTATTCCGCCGGATATGCCAAGTAAAAAATATGAAATTTTTGGTAAAGGTGGTGGACAAACATTAGCTAAAGAAAATGATTTACCATTATTAGCCCAAATTCCTATTGAAATACCTCTCGTTGATGAAAGCAATAAAGGTGTACCAATCTCAATAAGCCAGCCCAATAAAAAAAGTTCTATTGCATTTAGTGATTTAGCTCAATTAATTAAGAGTCAATTTGTTGATAGATAATTGATGTTTAGGAAAATTTATTTATTAAATAAGAGAGGATTTTTACAAAAAAAAGATAAGTTTAGTAGAGGATTTTTATTTTCTCCACTACTTTTGATTCCTCTTTTTTTGGTTATTATTTCGGGTTTATTAATAAAAAGTATTCAGGGTGATTTTTTAGTATCTAATTATTCAGGTCATATCTTAACTGGTTTTTTAGGTTATTTTCTAGCATTTTTTATTTCTTATATACCGTTAGAGAGACTTAAAAAGTATTTGGTCCCATTTTATTTGTGTACTTTAATATCCTTATTACTAATTTATTTTTTTGGGGTATCAGTTTCTGGAGCTCAAAGATGGTTAAACTTGGGCATCTTTTCTTTTCAGCCTTCAGAAGTAGCTAAACTAAGTACTGTATTAACTCTTGCTTTAGTACTCGACAAAAAAATAATTTTAACAATAAGGGATTTAGTATTGCCCTTATTAGTAGTAGTTTTTCCCTGGTTATTAATTTTCTTTCAGCCGGACTTAGGTACCTCTTTAGTTTTAATTTTTTTGACAGGTGTGATGCTCTATTGGTCGCAAATGCCCATAGAGTGGATTTTGATATTATTGTTTTGTATTGTCACTTCTATATTATATTTAACCTTACCAACTCTTCTTATTTTCTGGATTCCATTTATAGGATATCTTGCTTATAGATCTTCGAAAAAGAAAATTATTTTTTCTGCTATCGCTATTTCTTTCCATTTTTTAGTTGCAAAATTGACACCAATTTTGTGGCAATATGGCTTAAAAGAATATCAAAAAGATAGATTAGTTTTATTTTTAGATCCAAATAGAGATCCATTAGGTGGTGGATATCATTTGATACAGAGTCAAATTGCAATTGGTTCTGGAGGATTATTTGGCAGTGGTTTGCTACAAGGTAAGCTGACTAATTTGCAATTTATACCAGAACAACATACTGATTTTATATTCAGTGCTTTAGGCGAAGAATTGGGTTTTGTGGGGTGCATGATAGTTTTATTTTTGTTCTTTTTTTTGATTAAAAAACTTATTAATATTGCAACAATTGCTAGGACCAACTTTGAATCTCTGATTGTTATTGGAATAGCCTCAACTTTTTTATTCCAAATAATTATTAACTTATTTATGACTATTGGATTAGGACCAGTTACTGGAATTCCCCTTCCTTTTATGAGCTATGGTCGAACGTCATTGGTTACTAATTTTATATCAATTGGATTTGTTTTATCTATATTGAAACGTTCTAGATCACTAAGAAGTTGATGAAATCACAAATAACTATAAAAAAAATCCAAGACCTTTTGATTAAAGGAGTTCAAACTATATATGTGGATGATGATACATCCAGAAGAATGTGGTGGGCTTCTTTAGAAGTTATACAAAAAGATTTCCTATCTCAGAATTATAAACAGGGGGGGATTTGGGTCGCCTCTCCTTTGCCAGCTTTTAATGATGAAAAATTTTTAAATCAACTTCATGGATGGCTTTGGTCTCCAGAGGGGTTTCCATACTTTAAAAATGAGAATGCAGGTTTTTTGCCAGTCAATAATTCAGACAAGATAAAAAAAGATTTCGATTTAGTTAGTAATTATAAAGTCTTAAATCTATGCCAAGAAGATGGTTATGAACCTTTTTTGATGATAATCACCCCAAATTTTCAATGCATATTATCAATTGTTGGAGAAAAAGATAAGAAAATTCTATTAATTAAATGTGATGAAGAAAGCCTAAAACTTTCAATTGAATTAATGCATGCGAAATTGAATCAAGAAAATTATGAGGAAGGAGTAAAATTTCGTAATGCAATCAATAATTTAGGTAACCTTAATATTGATAATCAATTTGAACAACTATTTTGGCCAATATTATCGGCAAAATTAGCAAGTATTGCGCCAAACCATAACATACAGAATTCTGTAAAAAACGATGAAAAAAATGTGCAAATAACTGAAGCAAAATTATTACGTGCAATATCTCATGAAGTAAGAACGCCTTTGGCAACAATAAGAACCCTCATAAGTTCTACTTTAAAAAAATATAATATGGATGAATCAATGAGAAATCGTTTAATACAAATAGATAATGAATGTAATGAGCAAATTGATAGGTTCGGTTTAATTTTTAATGCTGCGGAGTTAGTAAGTAATGAAGTTCCTTCATTAAATAACTTGGCAAAAATTAACTTAACTGAAATTTTTAAAAAACTTACTCCTATTTGGAATAAACAATTGAATCGTCGTGGGATTTCTTTAAAGATTGATATCCCAAATCAACTTCCACAAATTTTGAGTGATTCTGAAAAATTAGAATTAATGTTAAGGGGATTAATCGATAAAAATACTAGAGGATTGAAAGAAGGTAGTACATTAATTTTAGAATTAAGACCAGCTGGACAAAAACTCAAACTTCAATTAAAGGTCCAAAAATTAGATAGTCATCCAAAAGAAATATTGAAAGGAGAAAATGGTTCTGATATTGGTCCTGTTTTAAATTGGAACCCTCAAACAGGTAGTTTACAATTAAGCCAAAATGCAACTCAGAAGTTATTAGCTAGTTTAGGAGGACATGTTACGCAAAGGCGTGATACAGGTTTGACTGTATTTTTCCCTATTTCAGATTCAAAATGAAATAAAAATAAATCTTACATTTATTAAATAATGTAGAAACTTTCTTATCAATTTTGAATTTTGTAAAATATGAATGCTAATTTCTTATTATAAATAACTCAAAATCAAGGATGACGGAAACTTTAGTTGGTCAATTACCAAAGCATATAGGAAGTACTGGGGGTTTATTAAACTCAGCAGAAACTGAAGAAAAATATGCGATTGTATGGAATAGCACAAAAGAACAGGCTTTTGAATTGCCCACCGGTGGTGCCGCTATTATGCATGAAGGCGATAACTTAATGTACTTTGCAAGAAAAGAGCAATGTCTTGCACTAGGAACACAATTACGTGCCTTCAAACCAAGAATTGAGGACTTCAAAATCTACAGAATTTTTCCAGGTGGTGATATTGAATTCTTACATCCAAAAGATGGTGTGTTCCCTGAGAAAGTTAATGAGGGTAGAGAAAAAGTCGGCCATAACCCAAGAAGAATAGGTGAGAACCCTAATCCAGCTGGGTTGAAATTTACAACAAAGAATACTTTTGATTAATTTTTTTAAAGTTGATATAAAAGAAAAATATAATTATAATTTGGGTTGACATTATTAGTATGATCAGCTCTCAGAAAGATATTTTTTTTAAGGCTTATGAAGAAGGTAAAAATTTTATACCTATCACTCAAACTTGGCCAGCTGATTTAGAGACTCCATTATCAACTTGGTTAAAATTATCCGAAAAAGATTCCCATGGTGTTTTCCTTGAGTCTGTAGAGGGTGGAGAGAGTTTGGGGAGGTGGAGTATTGTTGCTACTAAACCTCTTTGGGAAGCTGTTTGCTACGGAGAAGAAATTTTCAAAACATGGAATAATGGAAAAACTGAAATACACAAAGGAGATCCTTTTAATATTTTAAGAACTTGGACAAACGAATATAAGTCATCCGTGCTCGAAGATTTGCCATCAATTGGACAGCTTTATGGTTCTTGGGGTTATGAATTAATTAATCGTATAGAACCAAGCGTTCCAATCAATGAAATTGAAGAAAACGATATACCTGATGGTTCCTGGATGTTTTTTGATCAGTTAGTTGTTTTTGATCAAATAAAAAGATGTATAACCGCGGTAGTTTATGCAGATACAACTTCTTCTAAAGAGTCGTCTATTGATGAAGTTTATCTAAACTCAATTTCTAAAATTAAGAAAACTAGAAATTTAATGAAAGTTCCTCTGGAAGAAAACGAGTTTTTAGAATGGAATGAAAATGAAAATTTGAATTTAGAAATTAAAAGTAATTGGAAGAAAAAAGATTTTGAGGATGCTGTTCTCTCCGCAAAAGAATATATAAGAAGAGGAGATATCTTCCAAATCGTTATAAGTCAGAGATTTCATACTAATGTCAATAATGATCCCTTTAATTTATATAGAAGTTTAAGGATGGTTAATCCATCTCCATATATGTCATTTTTTGATTTTGGCTCATGGTATCTAATAGGTTCCAGTCCTGAAGTTATGGTTAAAGCTGAAAAAAATAAAAATAGTCAGATTGTTGCAAGCTTGAGACCAATAGCTGGTACAAGGCCCAGAGGTAATGATCCTCAAGAAGATCTGGAATTAGAAAAGGATTTATTAAAAGATCCAAAAGAGATAGCTGAGCATGTAATGCTGATTGATCTTGGAAGAAATGATCTTGGAAGGGTTTGCGAAATTGGAACTGTGGAGGTAAAAGATTTAATGGTTATTGAGAAATATTCACATGTCATGCATATTGTGAGTGAAGTTGAAGGAATCTTAAAAAACAAGACAGATGTATGGGATTTGCTAAAGGCATGTTTTCCCGCTGGAACAGTAACTGGCGCACCAAAAATTAGAGCTATGCAGTTGATTAAACACTTTGAAAAAGATGCTAGAGGACCTTATGCGGGTGTTTATGGATCTATTGATATAAATGGGGCATTGAATACGGCAATTACAATAAGAACTATGATAGTTAAACCTTCAAAAGATGGAACATATAATGTATCAGTGCAGGCAGGTGCAGGAATAGTTGCTGATTCTTCGCCTGAGAATGAATATCAAGAGACTATTAATAAAGCTAAGGGGATACTAAAAGCAATAGCCTGTTTGGATAAATAAATGAGTCAGCTTTATCTTTATAAAGGTTTTGAAGTGGAACTTTTCACAGGTTCTTTTAATTCTCATATTGGTGTTTCAGCAGATGTAGAAAAAAATTTTTCTAATTTCGTGAAAGAGCCTGATAACAGAAATGTTGAATACATAACAACACCTGAAAAAAACTACAAGTTGTTACATAGACAATTAATAACACCAAGAAAGAACTTAAGACAATGGCTAAACAACAAAGGGTTAACAATCATTCCCTCATCCACTCTTTGTTTCAAACATGATATGAAATTTCAAAGATCTGATATTGAAAATGTTTATCATCAATTTATACAAGATAACTATGGGATCTCTATTGCAACTTCAAGTGTCCATATAAACATAGGAATAGAGAACTTAGATAAGCTTTTTGCTGCTATTAGATTAATAAGATCTGAGGCTGCTTTGTATCTATCAATAAGCGCTAGCTCACCTTTTTTGAATAATAAAATTACAGAAAATCATTCTCAGAGGTGGATTCAGTTTCCTAAAACACCTAGTAAAGTACCTTTTTTTATAAACCATGATTCCTACATCGAATGGATGGAGGAAAATATAGCTAATAAAAACATGCAAAATATAAGGCATTTTTGGTCTTCAATCAGACCAAATGGTCCCCAAAGGCCTTTAATTCTTGATCGTTTGGAATTGAGAATTTGTGATTTTGTTCATGATATAAATTTGCTATTGGGGATAACAGCCATGCTAGAACTGAGGATTTTACATCTTTTTGACAACATAAACACTTTAGATCCCTTGACTGCGAGTATTTTTTCTATTGAACAATTATCAGAAATTTGCGATCAAAATGAAATTTATGCTGCTAAAGATAGTCTTAATTCAGAGTTAATTCACTGGCAAGATGGCAAAAAAGTTATTTGTAGAGAATGGATTCAAAACTTATTATCAGATTTATCATTCACCGCAGAAAAATTTAATATGAAACATCTTCTGGAACCTATCCATAAAGTGCTTGAAGAAGGAAATCAATCTATAAAATGGATAAATCAATATAAAAAAGGTCTCTCTATTGAGCAAATAATGAAACTTACTATCGATGATATGATCATCAATGAACAAGCTAGTATTTGATTATTTAAAAAAACATTTGATCTGAATATTTTTACTTGTGACATAATAATTATATGGAATCTTCCCAACAGGAAAAAAAAAATAAAATGGATCTAATAAGTAACAATGATCCACTTGATAAAAATCGTCTTTTAATAGAGGATCTATGGGAAGCTGTTCTCAGAGAAGAATGCCCAGAAGATCAAGCAGTGAGATTGATACAGCTTAAAGAATTAAGTTATTCAAAACAAATTGATGGTGTTAGTTCAAAAACTTTTAAAGATGAAATAGTTGAAATTATAAATTCCATGGATTTGGCAGAATCTATTGCAGCAGCAAGGGCATTTTCACTATATTTTCAACTTGTGAATATTTTGGAACAAAGAGTTGAGGAAGATAGATATATTCAAAGCTTTACAAATAAGAATGTTCAAAAATCGCCTGATAATCTTGATCCTTTTGCCCCAGCGTTGGCTAGGCAAAATGCTCCGGTAACTTTTAGAGAATTATTTTATAGGCTTAGGAAACTAAATGTACCTCCAGGAAAATTAGAGGAGTTATTGCAGGAAATGGATATTCGTTTAGTTTTTACTGCACATCCGACGGAGATAGTAAGACATACGATTAGACATAAGCAAACTAGGGTTGCAAATTTGTTGAAAAAAATACAGGTTGAGCAATTTTTAACAAAAGAAGAAATAAATATTCTAAAAACTCAATTAAAAGAGGAAGTCAGACTTTGGTGGAGAACAGATGAATTGCATCAATTTAAGCCTTCCGTTTTAGATGAAGTTGATTATGCCTTGCATTATTTTCAGCAAGTTTTATTTAATGCAATGCCTCAATTGAGAGGAAGAATCTTTGAAGCACTTACTGAAAATTACCCAGATGTTCAGATGCCCTCTGAATCTTTTTGTAACTTCGGTTCTTGGGTAGGATCCGATAGGGATGGGAATCCATCTGTTACTCCTGAGATAACATGGAGAACTGCTTGCTACCAAAGGCAGTTGATGTTGGAAAGATATATTACTGCAACATCTAACTTAAGAGACCAATTAAGTGTCTCAATGCAATGGAGTCAAGTAAGTTCTTCTTTATTAGAGTCTTTAGAAACCGATAGGGTTAAGTTCCCAGAAATCTATGAAGCTAGGGCGACAAGATACAGATCAGAACCTTACAGATTGAAATTAAGTTATATTTTAGAGAAGTTAAGGCTCACACAAGAAAGGAATAATTTATTAGCTGATAGTGGTTGGAAATCTGATTTAGAAGGGGAAATTGATGCTAAAAATATAGATAAAGTTGAAAACTTATATTACAAATCAGTTAGTGAATTTACCTATGATCTCGAACTGATTAAAAATAGTCTGATTAGTACAGATTTAACTTGCGAGGCAGTAAATACCTTGCTTACTCAGGTTCATATATTTGGATTTTCACTAGCAAGTTTAGATATTCGTCAAGAAAGCACAAGACATAGTGACGCTATACAAGAGCTTACAAATTATCTTGATTTGTCTGTCCCATATCAACAAATGTCTGAGGAAGAGAAAATTAAATGGCTTGTAGAAGAATTAAATACAAAAAGGCCTTTAATTCCTCCTGACGTCAACTGGACAAAAACTACAGAAGAAACCTTTTCAGTTTTTAAAATGGTTAAAAGACTGCAGCAAGAATTCGGAAGTCGTATTTGTCATTCTTATGTAATTTCAATGAGTCATAGCGCATCTGATTTGCTTGAAGTTCTTTTATTGGCGAAAGAAATGGGACTTCTTGATCATAAGTCGCAAAAGTCACAATTATTGGTCGTTCCTCTTTTCGAAACTGTTGAAGACCTTAAAAGAGCCCCAGAAGTAATGGAAAAATTGTTTAAATTAGATTTTTACAGATCATTATTGCCAAAAGTTGGAGAATCCTTTAAACCTCTTCAAGAATTAATGCTTGGATATTCAGATAGCAATAAAGATTCAGGGTTTGTTTCCAGTAATTGGGAAATTCATAGAGCTCAAATAGCTCTTCAAAATCTTGCAAGTAGAAATAACATATTGCTAAGACTTTTTCATGGAAGAGGCGGTTCTGTAGGTAGAGGGGGAGGACCAGCCTACCAGGCGATATTGGCACAACCAAGTGGTACTTTAAAAGGGCGAATAAAAATAACAGAACAAGGTGAAGTATTAGCTTCAAAATATAGTCTTCCTGAACTGGCTTTGTATAATCTAGAGACAGTTACTACTGCTGTTATTCAAAATAGTTTGGTGAATAACAGGCTTGATGCTACTCCAGAATGGAATCAATTAATGTCAAGGCTTGCAGAAACATCAAGGTCTCACTATAGAAAATTAGTTCATGAAAATCCTGATTTATTAAATTTCTTTCAGGAGGTCACTCCAATAGAAGAAATAAGTAAATTACAAATATCTAGTAGACCTGCCAGAAGAAAAAAAGGTGCTAAAGATTTGTCAAGTTTAAGAGCTATTCCATGGGTATTTGGTTGGACACAAAGTAGATTTCTTTTGCCAAGTTGGTTTGGAGTAGGAACTGCATTATCATCCGAATTAAATTCTGACCCACAACAAATTGAATTATTAAGAGTTCTTCATCAAAGATGGCCTTTTTTTAGGATGCTCATATCTAAGGTAGAAATGACATTATCTAAGGTTGATTTGGAAGTTGCCAAATATTATGTTGACACTCTTGGCAGTAAAGAAAATAAAGATTCTTTTGATGTTATTTTTGAAGTAATTTCTAAAGAATATAATCTTACAAAATCTTTAATACTTGAAATTACAGGTAAAAATAAGCTTCTTGAATCTGATAGAGACTTAAAATCATCAGTTAGTTTAAGAAATAAGACAATAATCCCATTAGGATTTTTACAGGTTTCGCTTTTAAGAAGACTTAGAGATCAAACAAGGCAACCTCCAATTAGCGAATTTATTATTGAAAAAGATGAATCTAGAAGGGCTTATAGTAGAAGTGAGCTTTTGAGGGGTGCACTTTTAACTATTAATGGGATAGCAGCAGGCATGAGAAATACAGGTTGATAATTGCAATATTTTTCTAAAAAAAAACTTGTTCTTCCAGAAGGTTATTTTGTTAATTCTTCCCAGATTCCATTAGCAAAAGAAGTTAACAAACTTTTAGCGAATTGCGGTTGTGAGACATTCCCAATGAAACCCCTTTCTGAGGCTATTCAGAAAAGTAATTTCTTTTACACAATACAAAATGAATTAGGAAATAAATTATATGGTTTTGTTAGAGTTACATCAGACAGGGGATTGAATGCTAACTTATGGAATTTAAGTGCAGCAAAAGGTAGTAATCAGGGACTTTTTTATTCAATATTGTTACAAGTAACTCTTGAAAAAATAAATATAGAAATGCCTGGATGTAGTATTTCTGTTCAGGCTCCAGAGTCTTCTTTCAAAAGTCTAGAAGAAAGCGGATTTATATTAGATCCAAATGGAATAAGAGTAATGGAATATAAACTTTAATAATCACGTTACGAGCATGGAGGGATTCGAACCCCCGACTCTCAGAACCGGAATCTGATGCTCTATCCAACTGAGCTACATGCCCTTTTATTTTTCAATTTCTTTAAAGAAAATCTAAATATATTAAATTTAGCTAATTTAATTAATGAGTGCATCAAGAAAATTTTTTTAAATAAATTAAAAATTAAAAATTTTCGGAACCATAAAAGTTTTGGAATTGACCTAAAAGAGCAAAGAGCAATCGTTCTTGGCTGTAATGGCATTGGCAAGTCAAATTTACTTGAATCTATTGAATTCTTAAGTCAATTAAAATCTAATAGAGCATTAAGTGATAAAGATTTAATAGAAAATGATAGTGATATGGCCGAAGTTGTAGGACAAATAGATTTTAGAGATGATTTAAAGTTAAATTTATTTAGAAAAGGCTCTAAAAAAATTTATGTCAATGATTCAATCTTAAAAAAGCAGAGCGAAATAAAGAACTACATTAGGAGTGTGTGTTTTTGCTCGAGTGATATAGGTATCGTTAGAAATGAACCTAGTTATCGCAGAATATGGATTGATAAAGTTGTATCTCAGCTTGAACCAGTATATTTAGACTTGATAAGTAGATTTAACAGGCTTTTAAAGCAAAGAAGTCATTATTGGCGTTCAGAAAGCTTCCAAAATGATCAATCATCAGAAATTGTTGAAAGCTTTGATATTCAAATGTCAATAATAAGTACAAGAATTTTTAGGCGTAGGAGAAGGGCTTTATTAAAAATAAAACCATATGTTGAATATTGGCATAGATATTTAAGTAAATCTAAAGAGCACATAGGCATAAATTATCTTTCAGGGATACAAAATATAAGTCCAGAAGAAGAAGAAGAAGAAGTTATTACTAAGAAAATAGTAGAACAATTAATAAATCAGCGTCCTATTGAATCATTGACTGGTAAATGTAATTTTGGGCCTCATCGTGATGATATTGAGTTTCTCATTAATAATATTTCTGTTAGAAAATATGGTTCATCTGGCCAGCAAAGAACTTTTATCTTAGCTTTAAAAATGGCAGAATTAGATTTATTAACTAAAACATTAAATGTCCCTCCAATACTCATATTGGATGATGTCTTGGCCGAATTAGACATAACAAGACAAAATTTATTATTAAATTCTGTTGGAAAAGATAGTCAATGTTTTATTAGTGCGACGCATCTAGATAAATTTAATCAATCTTTATTAGGCTCTTCACAAATGATTTACTTGTAACTTTAAAAATAACAATTTTTAGCTAATCTTATAAACATATAAATTTCTTTAATGGAAGTCCCAAAAAAAAATCAAATTTTAAATTCTTTTTGTAATGATGAAAAATTAATTCATCACTGCAAACACCTTTTGTTGGAACTTTATGGATGTGATTACGAAAAATTAAATGATGAATCCTTTTTGCGTTGTTCATTAGATAGAGCTTCAAAATTGGCAAAGGCAAGAGTTCTGAATTTGATAAGTAATAAATTTGAACCTCAAGGAGTTACAGCAATTGCATTACTGGCTGAATCCCATATTTCAATTCATACTTGGCCTGAATCTAATTATTCTGCAGTTGATATTTTTACATGTGGTCAAAATATGAAACCAGAACTTGCTAGTCAATATTTAATTGAAACTTTGAAGGCTGAAGAACATTTCTTACGTATTATTAAGCGAAATCCACCTTCAGCAGTCCTAAAAGAGATAAGAACTTTTGTTTAACTTTTAATTTTCATCTATTTAATTTTCCGCTAATTAATCCTTCAAGATCTAAACTTGTGCAATTAAATCCTAAATCAGAAAAATATTTAACTAAATCACCAAAATTATATTTTTTAAAAAAATTCTTTAATTCCTCTTGTGGGATTTCTATTCTTGCCGTGGATCCTTGGCATCTAACCCTAACTTCTGATAAACCGCCTTTTTTTAAGTATTCTTCTGCTTTTTCAACCATCTTGAGCCTTTCACTAGTTATTTCATTGCCATAAGGAAATCTTGAAGATAAGCAAGGTTGAGCAGGTTTATCCCACCATGGGAAACCTAATGCTCTTGATATATCCCTAATATCTTTTTTTGAAAATTTAAATTTTGCGAGGGGAGAAATAACTCCTGCTTCTTTAGCAGCTTTTATACCAGGCCTAAAGTCTTTTAGATCATCAAGATTGACTCCATCTAAAACAATCTTGTAATTCATTTTTTTAGACAAGTATGTTGTATGTTTGTGAAGCTCTTTTTTGCATGCAAAACACCTGTCTTGCGGATTTTTACTATAACTTGACTCTTCTAATTCAGATGTTTTAATTTCTAAATGCTTCACTCCTATCCATTTTGCTTGACTCCTTGCTTCTTCACGAAGTGTATTGGCCAAGGCAGGAGAAATACCAGTAATTGCAATTGCTTTGCTACCTAATTGCTCAAATGCTAATGAGGCTACTAGTGTACTATCTACCCCTCCTGAATAAGCGATACAAACACTATCGAGGTTCTTAATGTATCTTCTAATTGTAAATAGCTTTTCATTTTGTTCATCAGACAGAATTTCTAGTTGATTGAACATGCTAATTACTTTAAAATTCAAATTACTTATGCATAGGTTGAATTTATTATTAAATTTTTAATAATATTCTCAACTATATCTTAGATTAAATTTATTCACCTTGTTCAATTGACAAATACAAGAAGAAATAGAGGTATTGGAATTGTCACAGCAAGTGACAGTCAAGAAAGATCACAAGGTCAACTACATATTTATGATGGGGAAGGAAAGGGTAAAAGTCAGGCTGCTTTGGGTGTTGTGCTAAGGACTATTGGATTAGGAATATGCGAAAAAAGACAGTCGAGAGTACTTCTTCTCAGATTTTTAAAGGGACCTGAGAGGTCATATGATGAGGATGCAGCTATAGAGGCCCTACAAAGAGGATTTCCACACTTAATTGATCATGTAAGGACAGGAAGGTCGGAATTCTTTGCTGAAGACCAGGTAACAAAATTTGATATTGGTGAGGCTGAGAGAGGGTGGAATATTGCAAAAGGAGCCATTGCTAGTTCTCTTTATTCTGTTGTTGTACTAGATGAGCTGAATCCAGTTCTTGATTTAGGAATGCTTGATATCAAGGAAGTTGTTGATTCTCTTCAAAAACGTCCTGATGGACTTGAAATAATTATTACCGGAAGGGCAGCCCCTCCTTCTTTGGTGAGAATATCTCAACTTCATTCAGAAATGAGATCACGTTTAAAAGGAGACTTTTCAAAATTAATAGGACAAAAGAGATGTACTGGTGGAATTGAGATATATACAGGCGAGGGAAAAGGTAAATCCACAAGTGCACTTGGCAAGGCTCTTCAAGCTATTGGTAAAGGAATATCTCAAGATAAAAGTCATAGAGTTTTAATTTTACAGTGGTTAAAAGGCGGAACTGGTTACACCGAAGATGCTGCTATAGAAGCATTGAGAGAAAGTTACCCACATTTGGTAGATCATTTACGCTCAGGAAGAGATGCGATCGTGTGGAGAGGCCAGCAAAAACCAATTGATTATGTTGAGGCTGAAAGAGCATGGGAAATAGCTAAAGCTGCTATTTTGAGTGGTTTGTATAAAACAATTATTTTGGATGAATTGAACCCAACTGTTGATTTAGAGCTGCTACCTGTGGAATCAATACATCAAACGCTTTTAAAAAAACCATCAGAGACAGAAGTAATTATTACTGGTAGATGTAAAAATGAACCTTCATATTTTGAACTCGCTGATGTTTACTCTGAAATGGTCTGTCATAAGCATTACGCGAATGTTGGAGTTGATTTGAAAAGAGGTGTAGATTACTAAATATTCACTCTTAAAATATTAATCGCCTAATAATCTTTTTACCTTTTCAATGCCACCATCAATAGATTTCGATTGAATTTTGAATTTAGACAAGATTTTGGAAGCTTTTTCAGAACGCTTCCCTGTTTTACATATGGTGAAAACCTCTTTAATTAAACTTTCTTTTTGAATAAATTCTAAGTCAGGCTTTTGGTTCAAATGACTTAGGGGGAGTGATATAGAGCCCTCGATTGCAGAAGCAGAAAATTCTTCATTTTCCCTAACATCAATTAAAAGAATTTTGTTGGGTTTTATTTTATATAAGCTATTAAAATCATAAGCATTAATTCTATTGATTTTACTATGTTTAGTAGAACATTCATCGTCAATATAAAAGTCCATAAACTTAGAAAGATTTTTTATTTGTTTATTTACCTGATCACTTTTTAGATGTAACTTTTTTGTATTCATATTCAACAGATCAAAAACCATAATTTTCCCATCTAAAACCTCACCTTTTTTTAAAATAATTTTGATAATTTCATTTACCTGAAGAATTCCTATTAGACCTGTGGATACACCCACAACTCCATATTCTGCGCAACTAGGGACGGCGTTTTTTGAAGGTGATTCTGGTAGTAAGTCTCTTAAATTAGGACTAGTTTTATGTAAGTTAAACACACTTACTTGTCCTTCAAAGCCCTGAACACTGCCAAAGACTAAAGGTTTATTTAGTAACAAGCATGCATCATTTATCAAATATCTTGTGCCAAAATTATCTGAGCAATCACAAATAATATCAAATTTTTCAATTATTTTTAGAGCATTTTTAGGATTAATTCTCTCAGCAAATGTCAATAATTCAGGATTAGGATTAATTTTTTTTATTCTTTCCTGGGCAGAATCAATTTTTAGATTCCCTATAGTATTTGTTTCATGAATTATCTGTCTTTGGAGATTAGACTTTTCAACGCAATCATTATCAACGATTCCAATTTTCCCTATTCCTGCTGCAGCTAAATAAAGCAAAACAGAAGAACCAAGGCCACCTGCTCCAATACATAACACTGAGCTGTTTTTTAGACTTAGTTGACCTTCATAACCTATCTCTTTGAGTGTTAAATGTTTTTGATATCTTTCCTTTTCATCAGTAGTTAAGAAATTATATTTAATATTTTTGGACATACCGATTCTTTAACTGTGAAAAATTAAACTATGAAAATATAATAATTAAAATAAAAATTTTAGCCTTTTAAAAATTTCCTATTACTTAATTTTTTTAATGTTTTTGTTAGAACTAGATGATAATGTGAAGTTTTTATAAATCAATTTTAAGTTTAAATATCTCAAGAAACTTTATATACCAACGTCTCTAAAAAAATACAAAATGTTTCGGTTCGGAATTTTGCACAACAAAAAGGTAGTCAACAGGCGTTTTTTCCGATACTGTCTGGTTCATATATTAAGTTTACTGAATTCATGAGTGATAACAATCCAGGGTCAAATCAAGACTCCGGCTCCGATACAAGCTCAGAAACCAAAAGCTTTTCAGAGAAGTACTCTGATGTCATGGGAAAAGTCAACGAAACCCTTGGTAATGTTGATTGGACTCAAATGGGGAAGTATGGCAAAGCGGCAGGCATAATAGCTGTTGTAGTCATAGCTCAGATAATAATTAAAGTTGTCATTGACACGATTAACTTTTTCCCAATTCTTCCAGGTTTGCTAGAACTACTAGGTGTAATAGTAGTTGGCCAATGGAGCTGGCAGAATCTTCGCACCAGTGAAAATCGTGAAGCTGTTTTAGATAAGGTGCAAAATCTTAAAAAGACTTATTTAGGATAGTTAAAGATTACATACTAAGTATTGCTTTTACGTAATCATTGACTTGATTTAAATATGATCCTCCGAACATATTGGCATGATTCAATATGTGATAAAAATTATAAATAATAATTCTATTTTCAAAATTTTTCTTTATGGGAAAAATTTTATGATACTCTTCATAAAATTCGTTTCCAAAACCTCCAAATAGTTTAGTCATAGCTATGTCTACTTCATTATCTGCCCACCATGATGCCGGGTCAAATATAACTCCCCTACCACTTTTGTCCATTCCTGCATTTCCTGACCACAAATCACCATGAACAAGTGTATTTGTTGGTTTATGATTAAGCAATTCTGATTTAATTTTTTCTTTAATTTTATTTTTTGTCGTTTGAGCTAAATAATTTGATTTGAGCATTGATAATTGTGGCATTATCCTTAGGTTTAAAAAACAATCTAACCAATTATCTTCCCATCCTTTTTTCTGATCTGTGGTTCCAATAAAACCCTCAACCGGAAACCCAAACATTTTTGGATTAGATTCAGCTGATTTCAAGTGCATTTCTCCTAAACCTTTTCCAAGATTTTTTTGGTCAAAGTTTTGCATATCTATCCATTCAATTAAAAGAATCTCTATATTTTTTTTATTTTTATATGTAATAACTTCAGGAATAACTAAGTTTTCTTGATTAATATATTTTCTTAAATTTTGAAGACAATATTTTTCAAATTCAAGAAATTTTTTCTTTCTATCATTTCTTTTAAGGAAAAATTTTTTGTTTGAGAATTCTATTTGCCAGGCACTATGTATATCGCCCCCATGGACTGGTTCAATATTTTTTGGATAGGTTTCACCTAATTCAGTACAAATTTCGTTAACTTCAATAGGGGATAATTTTTGCATTTTCAATGAGAAAGTCCGAAATTGTTGTTGTTGGCGCTGGTATAGCAGGACTAACTTCTGCAGCAATTTTATCAAAACAAGGTTTATCAGTGACTTTAATTGAATCTCATACTCAATCAGGAGGATGTGCCGGTACTTTTAAAAGAAAGAATTATATTTTTGATGTTGGTGCAACTCAGGTTGCGGGTTTAGAGAAAGGGGGAATACATTCAAGAATTTTTGATTTTTTAGATATCCCATTACCTGAAGCCACACTTCTAGACCCTGCTTGCATTGTTGATTTAAATGATGGTAGTAAGCCCATACCTATTTGGTATGAAAAAAGTAAATGGATTGCTGAACAAGAAATACAGTTTCCTGGGAGTCATAGATTTTGGAAACTTTGTACCCTCATACATCAAAGTAATTGGATATTTGCTAATAATAATCCTGTATTACCAATATGTAATTTTTGGGATTTTTCCCAACTTCTTAAAGCATTAGTACCGTCAAATCTTGTCACAGGTATCTTAGTTAAATCTACTATTTTTGATTTATTGAGGATTTGTGGATTATCCAAGAATGAGCGCTTGATAAAATTCTTAAATCTTCAACTAAAACTTTATTCTCAAGAGGACGTATACAATACAGCAGCATTATATGGATCTACTGTTCTTCAGATGTGTCAACAGCCACATGGTCTTTGGCATCTTAAAAAATCTATGCAGTCTTTAAGTGAAGCATTAGAAAGTTCATTGAGAAAAACTGGAGTTAAAATAATTTTTGGACAAAAAGTTAATTCTATAACTTTTGATGACGTAACTATGTGTTGGAAAGTATCTGCTAATTCAAAAAAAAATTCTTTTATTTACCATGCAAAAGATTTGATTTATACCGCGCCTCCTCAATCTTTGCTCAAGCATTTGAAAGATCCTTTAAAAAGCAAACAAAGTTATAAAAATCGACTTAATAATTTGCCTGATCCAAGTGGAGCTTTAGTTTTTTATTCAGCATTAAAAAAAGAAAATATTAAAAAAACTTCCTCAAATCATTATCAATTTGTTTCGAATGAATTCGGTTCTTTATTTGTCTCAATTAGTGATGATGGTGATGGAAGAGCACCAAAAGGTGAGGTTACTTTAATAGCTAGTATTTTTACTAAGACAAAAGATTGGTTTGATCTAGATAAAAAAAATTACTTAATGAAGAAAAAGGATTTTATGAAAAAAATATCGCTTGAATTGGAAAGTCAATTTGATATTGATCCTGAAACTTGGCTACATAGGGAATTAGCAACTCCTTTGGGATTTCAAAAATGGACTAATAGACCGAATGGAATAGTAGGCGGGCTTGGTCAAAATCCAGATATTTTTGGTTTATTTGGATTATCAAGTAGGACGCCTTTTGAAGGTTTATGGTTATGTGGAGACTCAATTTATCCAGGGGAGGGAACCGCAGGTGTTAGCCAGTCTGCATTAATGGTTTCAAGACAAATTTTAGCTTCTAAAGGCATAGAAAATTTTAATTTATAAATTTTTCTCTGATTTGTTTTGCTTCAGCAAGTTTCTTAGAGAGTAACTCCCAGTTGTTTTCTTTTATAAGAGATTCCAATGTATTCAACTTATTTTTAAAATTATTAATGGCATTTAAAACGTTAATCTGATTATTCATAGCTAAATCTAAGCCTAGTTTTTCATTGCCGCCACCAACTCTCGAGGTGTCAGCAAATCCTGTGGCTGCTAGCTTTTGTGTTAGATCTAATAAGGCTTGATTATTTTTTGTATATGCAGTTTCAATTAGGGTAGAAGCTAAAAATATAGGCAAATGAGAAATTAGAGATACTGCTTCATCATGCTCTTTTGGCGAAGCTTGACAAATTTCACAATCCATTGATTTTATTAGCTCAGAAATAGTTCTGACTGCATTCAAATCACTATTTTGTGTGGGTGTAATAATCCATTTTGCATTTTTAAAAAGACCTTCAAAACCTGAATCAACCCCTTTCTTTTCTGTTCCTGCCATTGGATGTGATCCAATAAATAGAGGATGTAAATTTTCCCATGTATTTACTATTGGTTCTTTAACAGAACCTACATCAGTTACTATTGTTTCTTTAGGTATTGATGATACTAATCGTTGAGATGGAATTATTAAATCTTTGATAGGCAATGCTAAAATTATTAGCTCACATTTTTTTAATAAGCTCAGTTCACAGCTAACAAAATTTGCAAGCTTTTTTTCCTTAGCTTTTTTCTCATTTAATTCATTATTAGCTATTCCATAAATTGTATGGTTTAGACTTTGGAGTTTTAATCCTAAAGAACCGCCAATTAAACCTAATCCTACTATTCCAATTTTCATAGATTGATTAATTCAAGACTTTCTTATATTCATACCAATTTTTTGTATATTAGGTTCATAAATTTTTGTATATTTGAAATTAAATTAATTATAAATGCTTGAAATTTTAAGTCATCAATATTTGAAAAAGTTTTTGAGAGATCAAAGTATTAATTGGGAACACATATATTCTTTTGGGAGGATAATTTCTAAGTGTATTGAGAATGATTCTACGTATCTAATTAATTCAGAAATTTTCTCGAGCCATGATTGGTTTCCTCCAATTTTGATTTCTCTATCTTTAAAGGAAGAAGATTCAACTTTTATTTTATCTGATGAAAAAATCCAATTTATAAAAAATTTTCAGATTGATTTATTGAAAAATTTAGGTTTAAATTTTATTTTTAAAAATGATCAACTAATTTTTGCAAATCATCATGTTCGCTTGATAACAATTAAAGATTTACTTAAAAATCCCAATTCTCTTAACCTTAGAAATCATCGAATAGTTTATTCTGGAGTTGAGAATGTAAGACAGGATTTAAGAAATCATTTTAGAATTTCTTTACTTAAAAAGGATTGGACAAAAAATTTTAAAGAATTTGAATTTATCAATCAAAAATTTATTAAAGTATATGATGCATTGAAGAAAAAGTTCTTCATGAGAAAGGTCTTTGGAAATAGTTATATCAATTTAGATGAAAAAGAGATTAGTTTTTTATCAAACTTTTTTCATGAAAATTCTTTTTTTTCTGATAAATTTTTAAGCGTTTACAAAGCACTAGCTCAAGGTTGGGCATGCTGGGTAAAATTAAATGATAAAAATTTAGATTGGAATTTGTATTTGCAGCCAATAGATGAACTTTTACAAATTAAGGAATTTTTTTCAAATAATAAATTTGTTTTTTTATCAGCTTTGAGAGAAGATAATTTTTTTCAAATTTATCTTAAAAAGCAGAGTTTAGATATTGATTTAGTCATTAATTTTAAAAGTAATTTTGAAGAGAAAAAGATCTCATTATATGTACCCTCTAAACAGTTGCTTCCTAATAATCCTCTTTTTACCAATTCAATCTTGGATAAATGCAAAAAGTTAATACTTTTTAGAAAGGGTTTAACCTTAGTTTTGTCTGACGATATTGATTTGAAAACCAACCTTGCTTCAGAATTAGCCTCTAACTACGGAAAGAGGGTCTTGCTTGAGACAATCCCTATACATAATAATGAAATTCTTTGCTCTAGTTATGATTGGTGGATTATGAATTCTTATTTAATACAAATTCCAGAACAAATTATTATTCCTTTACTTCCGATTCCGAATATGTCAGAACCTATTAATGCAATTACAGTCTCTCATAAAAAAAAGCTTTCACAAGATTGGTTTAGAGACTTCCTTCTTCCTCAAGCCAGAATAAAACTTGAAAGATCTATTTCTCCTCTAAGAAGAAATTCAGGTAAGTTAATAATTTTAGATGGAAGAGCGAATAAAAGAAACTGGGGAAGATTACTTTTGCAAAACATTCAACCATCAAAACAAATTAACTATATGCTACCTTTTGATTAGGTTATGATTTTATAAATAACTTCAAAAAATATGGGAGAAGCAAAAAGAAGAAAAACACTTGGGTTGCCTCCAAAAAAAAGTAATACTAAAACAAAATATGATGAGTCTCCAAGATTATTTGAATGGCTCCCCTTTACAATCAATCAAAGAGATAGGCTAATTAAATTAAGTATTAAGGCCAGTTGGTTTGGAATCGGAGGTTTAGTAATCTTATGGATTGTAGTGAGATTTGTAGGCCCTACTGCTGGGTGGTGGACTTTGGCTGATTCTTTATAAATCTAAGCTACTGTTTTTATATCATTAACAGCGATTGTATTAGCAGGATTGCTATTTAATGCTTTCATTGAATTAGAACTGACTTCAGTACCTTCTGTTAATTTCTCTTTAACCATAGATTCTACTTTATTCCTAATTTCTAAGTTTTGATCAAGCCAAATAATTGTATTATCTCTTCCTTGTCCAATATTTTCTCCTTCATAACTATACCAAGCGCCTCTCCTTATTATAATATTAGTCTCTTCTGCTAAATCTAATAAACATCCTGTCGTACTAATACCTTTTCCGAAGAGAATATCAAACTCTGCAATCCTAAATGGTGGTGCAACTTTGTTTTTTGCTACTTTTACTTTTGCTCTTATGCCGTATTCTTCAGTACCTCTTTTAAGAGTTTGAATTCTTCTGATATCAAGTCTCACTGAGGCATAAAATTTTAATGCATTTCCTCCTGTGGTTGTTTCTGGATTGCCGTATGTAACGCCAATTTTTAAGCGTAATTGATTCAGGAATATTACCGTGCAACCAGATTTTCCAATATTTCCTGTTATTTTTCTCATTGCTTGACTCATTAACCTTGCTTGGCTTCCAATTACGTGATCTCCCATCTCCCCTTCTATCTCGGCTCTTGGAGTTAACGCTGCGACCGAGTCAACAACAACAAGATCTACTGCACTCGATCTTATAAGTTGGTCAACTATTTCTAGAGCCATTTCTCCAGTATCAGGTTGTGAAACTAATAAATTTTCAACATCAACTCCTAAAGAGGCTGCATAAACTGGATCGAGTGCATGCTCAGCATCAACAAATGCAGCCACTCCCCCATTTTTTTGGACTTCCGCAATCGCATGAAGCGTTAATGTGGTTTTTCCTGAACTTTCTGGTCCGTAAACTTCTACTACTCTTCCTTTTGGATAGCCTCCTCCTAATGCTAAATCTAAGGTGAGCGCTCCAGTAGATATTGTTTCTACTTTCATTCTTGAGGCGTCACCAAGTCTCATTATTGATCCTCGTCCAAAATTTCTTTCTATTTGACCTAAGACGAGACTTAATGCCTTGTCTTTTTCTGTTGATTCAGTTTTTTTCTTTTCTTCGAGGCTCATTGTTTGATTTATCGGTTAAAGTTCTTGTAATTATTCTAAATTTGGAAATTTTTATTTAAACCAAACTTCATAAATACAAACTATAGTACATCTGTACTCTAGCTGATTATCTTTGAATTGCAACTAATTTTTCAAAATTACTTAATTTTAATAATGTGATTTCATTACTTAAATTGTATCTATCTGAGTCTTTTAAATATCCCCAATCAGCTAGGAAGCATGGAATATGAGCGGTTCCTGAATTTTTTTTAATATCAATTAGAGTTTTTTTCCTATCTTCTATAAAACCCAAAATTTCATAAGTTTGTGAGAGCTTTTCAGCTATTTTGATTTTTGTTCCTGATTCATATCCAAAAATAAACTCTGGAAAAATATTTAATTGTTTAAGTATCTTTTCTGCAAATTTTTTTCCTTTTGTTGTTATTATTCCGGTTTTTATTTCTCTCTTCCTTAATTCTTTCAAGAAATTTATAACTTCAAAAAATGGATCGTGTAAATTAACCCATGACTTAAAATCTTTATCAATTTGGTACTCACGAGACTTATCTAGTATTTTTTGTAGATCTTCGGCAATCCAGGAATTATCTTTTAATATCCTCTGGCAATTTTGATGGTAATTATTAACGAAATCATTTTTATTATGATTTTCTATTGGATTTTCTTTTTTTATAATTTCGTGAACAATTAGAACCATTTCCCAACCATATTTCACCCAAGGCCTAATTTCTTTGAAAGTATTTGGTACCCTTCTATAAAGTTTTGGATCAAAAGAGATATACGGTGAATTTAAATATTTTTCACAGGCCAGCAAAGAACTATGCCAATATTCATGTATTCCATCTACTATAACTCCATCAAAATCAAATAGAAATATTTTTTGAGAAGACACCATTTAAATATTAGAACTGGGCCGCTAGGATTCGAACCTAGGAATGTCGAGACCAAAACCCGATGCCTTACCACTTGGCGACGGCCCATTGATCTTCTAGTTTAATACATCAAAAGATTTTTTTCTATCAAAAAAATACAAGTTTTAAAAACATGGCGCAGGTTTTAAAAATAAAAATATTATTTGAATTATCTCGATTTCCATGGCTCTAGAAATTTCTGAGCTTTTTTGATTGCTAATGCCATTCTTTCAGGATACTCATAGAGTCTTTTGTTATTTTTGTGCGCAAATTCAATAAGGGGCTGCATAATTTTTCTTGCAGCACTTCCAAATGCTATTCCGTCTGGTAAGTTGTTTGACTTCAAAAATTCATGCGTTTTTTCATTTGTTCCTCCTGCCAATTGAATTAATCCTGGTGGAAGATCTGAACCTATTTTTTCAAACAATTTAACTGTATCTCTACTTGTTGTTGGAGCAAGATCACCAGACATTGGCCTTCCATCAAGCTGCCAAATAAGGGGAATATTGAGTTCGTTGAGAATTTCATATCTTTCCCAGAGAGCTTTCAAAAGATCTTCGGGAACTTGTGATTTTTTGAAAGATTGATTTAGTCCACAACTGATAGATATCTTATCCAATTTCGTTTCAGAACTTTTAAGTATACTTACAACTTTTGTAAAAGAATCTAAGCGATTGATTTCTGTATGAATTTCTACTGCATTAGGCTTTGTTCTTTGGAGTGTTGTTGCTAAATCATATTTTGACAAATTGTATTCATATTCACTAATTAGATTTAGGGGACAACTATTAATGCACCTTCCACATCCATAACATTTACTCTCTTTGATCCCAGAAATATCAATGGCGAAGGTGGGGCATACTTTTTCGCACGGTCTTGAACAATTAGGAGGACATCTTAATGGATCAAATTTTGCTTTACGAAAGTGGATATCATTACCATCACTGATGCTTATCATTAATCCAGGGGATTTGTTAAAGATTTTTTTCGCCCACTCGATTCCTTTTTTTGCTGCATGAACTATAGATTCTTCAGCGGCAACATCTATGTAGTCGACACCAGCAGCAGTATAAATTGCACATAAATCTTCGATAGCAACAATATCTTCATTACTGGCGCCACAAATCAACTTAATCCATTTATCTTTTTTATTCTTGGTTTTATTCAAACAATTTAAATTTAAAATGCATCCAAAATATAATCATTTAATGGTTTCCATTCAAGTTTTCTTGAACCCCCCATTTCAACAACAATTGTTAGTTTATTATCTTTAGTACAAATCTCTATTAAGCTCTCTAATTCAGATTGAGACAACACTTGACCCTCTAACAACCAAAGTAATTTATTTTTATCATTTTCATTAAATAACTCAGAAGCCATTGGGATTACTTGTTGAACTTCACCGAGCGCTCCATTTCTTCCTACGCTTTGATGACCTAGATGAGGTGGTCTAATGCCATGTAATTTGAGCAAAAAGACTTCTGGATCTCCAAGCCCTCTTGCTGAGGTTATAAAAGTTTTAAAGCCCTTGGCTCTCATTCTCCTCAAAAGACGAGTTTCATAGCCACCTTCGAGGGGAGCAAAGATTGCAAGACATTTGTTGGTTTTTAGATCGTTATGAAACTTTTTCCCTGTGAGAAGTAATGGCATAAAAATATCCTTTATTTCTATTTTATTTTATTTTATGGTACTTGATGATGTACAATTGTAATTTAGTGAATTTTTTAAGCTCGCAAGCTAGCCGAGCCTCTACAAAATTTCACATTTTTTAGCGTTTCGTTAAAAAAATCAGGTGGGTTTACCCTTGGAGAAACTATCTAAGTTTTTAGATAAGTCTCAACCTTAATTAATTGTTTTTCATCAACTATACCTTTTAAATTTAAGGCTTTAGATAATTGAAAAATCATTACGAGCTAGCCTACTTTAGTCTTATGTCTATAGGAATTTTAGGAAAGAAATTGGGCATGTCCCAACTTTTTGACGACAAAGGTAATGCGGTACCAGTTACTCTTATTGAGGCTGGCCCATGCCGTGTCACCCAATTGAAAACTACCTCTTTGGATGGTTATACAGCCGTTCAGATAGGTTATGGCTTGTCTAAAGAGAAGCATATCAGTAAACCTGAAAAGGGACATTTACTTAAATCAGGTGAAGAACTTTTAAAACATTTAAAAGAATATAGGGTTGCGGAAACTTCATCTTATGAAATCGGAAATCAAATAACTGTAAAAAACTTTGAGGTTGGCCAAAAAGTTGATATCAGTGGCAAATCTATGGGTAGAGGTTTTGCTGGTTACCAGAAAAGACATGGATTTAGCAGAGGCCCTATGAGTCATGGTTCAAAAAATCATAGAGCTCCAGGTTCTACAGGAGCAGGAACAACTCCAGGCAGAATTTATCCTGGGAAAAGAATGGCAGGTAGATATGGAGGAAAACAGATAACTACGAAAGGTTTGTTAGTTCTAAAAATAGATGACCAGAAAAATTTGCTAGTAGTCAAAGGTTCTGTTCCAGGTAAGCCTGGCTCAATCGTCAATATCAAGCCAAACAATGTTGTAGGAAATAAAGGAGGTGAAAAATCATGACAACACTAGAAACTCTTAAGTGGGATGGCAAAAAATCAGGTAAAGTCACTCTTGATTTAGCAGTTGCTAAGGAAACTTCTTCGGCAGACTTAATCCATAGAGCAGTTCTTAGGCAACTAGCAAACAAAAGACAAGGGACTGCATCAACTTTGACAAGATCTGAAGTACGAGGTGGTGGTAGAAAGCCATACAAACAGAAAGGCACAGGAAGAGCTCGTCAAGGATCAATAAGAACACCTTTAAGACCTGGTGGTGGAATTATATTTGGGCCGAAGCCACGTTCTTACAATCTTGATATGAATCGTAAGGAACGTAGATTAGCTCTCAGAACAGCACTTATGTCCAGAGTATCTGATATGAAGGCTGTTGAAGATTTTGGTTCTACCCTAAAGCAACCTAAAACAAGTGACATCATCAATGGCCTTGCTCGATTAGGCATACAAAAAACTGAAAAAGTTTTGGTTATTCTTGATAGCCCTTCCGATGTAATAAAAAAATCCATTAACAATATTGAAAAAGTAAAATTAATCGCTGCCGATCAATTAAATGTATTTGATATTCTCAATGCTAATAAGTTGGTAATAGGTCAATCAGCAATAAATAAAATTCAGGAGGTTTATGCATCATGAGTAAATTATTCGATTCTCGTTTAGCTGATGTAATACGAAAACCAGTTATTACTGAGAAAGCTACAAACGCACTAGATCTTAATCAATATACTTTTGAGGTAGATTATAGAGCGGCAAAGCCACAAATAAAGGCAGCTATTGAAGCCTTGTTTAGTGTTAAAGTCATAGGAGTTAACACTATGAATCCTCCTAGGAGAACAAGAAGAGTCGGGAAATTTTCCGGTAAACGTTCTCAGGTCAAGAAAGCAATTGTACGTCTTGCTGAAGGAGACAAAATCCAACTATTTCCAGAATCTTAAGGAGTTTTAATCATGGCAATTCGTAAATTTAAACCTTATACACCTGGTACTAGACAGAGAGTAGTTACTGATTTTAGTGAAATAACAAGTGCAAAACCTGAGAGATCACTAATAGTTCCGAAACATAGAGTTAAAGGTAGGAATAATCGTGGAGTTATTACTTGCCGTCATCGTGGAGGTGGTCACAAAAGGCAATATAGATTGGTCGACTTTAGAAGAGATAAGAGAAATATTAATGCTAAAGTTGCAGCTATCCACTACGATCCTCATAGAAATGCGAGGCTTGCACTTTTATTTTATGAAGATGGAGAGAAAAGATACATTATCGCTCCAGCTGGAGTGAAAGTTGGCCAAAATGTCATATCTGGAGAAAGTGTTCCAATTGAAGATGGAAATGCAATGCCACTCTCTGTTATGCCATTAGGATCTAGTGTTCATTGTGTCGAGTTATATGCAGGAAGAGGTGCACAGATGGTTAGATCAGCTGGAGCTAGCGCACAAGTTATGGCAAAAGAGGGAGATTACGTTGCTTTAAAACTCCCATCTACCGAGGTAAGACTTGTTAGAAAAGAATGCTATGCAACTCTTGGAGAAGTTGGTAATTCAGAAATAAGAAATACGAGCTTAGGCAAAGCAGGAAGAAGAAGATGGCTTGGAAGAAGGCCACAAGTAAGAGGAAGTGTAATGAACCCATGTGATCATCCACATGGAGGAGGAGAGGGAAAAGCACCAATTGGTAGAGCAGGCCCTGTTACTCCATGGGGTAAACCAGCTCTTGGGTTAAAGACACGTAAAAAGAACAAACCAAGTAACAAATTAGTAGTTCGAAGACGTCGTCGCGTTTCTAAGAGGAGTAGAGGAGGAAGAGACTCTTGATTACTTCATTTATGACTTTAATTTCTATTTTATAAACATGGGACGATCACTAAAAAAAGGACCTTTTATAGCAGATAGCTTGCTCAAAAAGGTAGAAAAACAAAACACTGACAATGACAAGTCTGTTATTAAAACTTGGTCTAGAGCTTCCACGATTTTACCTGTAATGATTGGCCACACAATTGCGGTCCATAATGGGAAGTCTCATATTCCTGTATTTATAACCGAACAAATGATCGGTCATAAACTCGGAGAATTTGCTCCTACACGCACTTACCGCGGTCACATAAGAGATAAGAAAGGAGCAAAATCATGACAAAAACACCTGAAACAACAAAAACGGCTGTTGCTCATGGAAACTATGTTCGAGGATCAGCCTCTAAAGTTAGAAGAGTTCTTGATCAAATAAGGGGTCGGTCATATAGAGATGCATTAATCATGTTGGAATTTATGCCTTACAGATCTACTGATCCAATCACTAAAGTTCTAAGATCTGCAGTTGCTAATGCAGAGCATAATCTTGGAATGGATCCATCTACCTTAGTTATTTCCTCTGCATGGGCTAATAGTGGTCCTGTAATGAAAAGGTATAGGCCTAGGGCTCAAGGTAGAGCTTTTTCAATCAAAAAACAGACTTGCCATATTAGTATTTCTGTTGAATCTGCTCCTACTCAAACTAATGCGGAGGTACAAAACTAATGGGACATAAAATACATCCCTCTGGACTAAGGTTAGGAATTACACAAGAGCATCGCTCCAAATGGTTTGCTACCTCAAAAACATATCCAATTCTTCTTCAAGAAGATTTTAAAATTCGTACTTTTATACAGAAAAAATATGGTGCAGCAGGAATTAGCGATGTACTTATAGCAAGGAAAGCTGATCAACTGGAACTTGAATTAAAAACAGCAAGACCAGGAGTGATAGTTGGAAGACAAGGAAGTGGTATTGAAGAATTAAGATCTGGAATTCAAAAAACTATTGGTGATAGAACAAGGCAAGTCAGAATAAATGTTGTTGAAGTTGAGCGCGTTGACGCAGATGCTTTTTTACTGGCTGAATATATTGCGCAACAACTTGAAAAAAGAGTCGCCTTTAGAAGAACTATAAGAATGGCATTGCAGAGGGCTCAAAGGGCTGGAGTACTAGGGCTTAAAATACAAGTAGGGGGAAGGTTGAACGGCGCTGAAATAGCTAGAACAGAATGGACCAGAGAAGGTAGAGTTCCTCTACATACTTTGAGAGCTGAAATTGACTATGCAACACGTGAAGCTAATACTACTTACGGTGTTTTAGGTATTAAAGTTTGGGTTTTCAAAGGAGAAGTTCTTCCTAAAGAAGAACAAACAATTCCAGTGGGTGCAAACCCTAAGAGAAAAGCTAGTAGAAGACCTCAACAATTTGAGGATCGTTCAAATGAGAATTCATAGGAGGTATAAAAATGCTTAGTCCAAAACGTACAAAATTTCGTAAACAACATAGAGGCAGAATGAGAGGGGTGGCCTCTAAAGGTAATACCATTGCTTTTGGTCAATTTGCTCTCCAAGCGCAAGACTGTGGATGGGTCACTGCACGCCAGATTGAGGCAAGTAGACGAGCTATGACAAGATATATCAAACGTGGAGGCCAAATCTGGATAAGAATTTTCCCTGATAAACCTGTAACCATGAGACCTGCCGAAACTAGAATGGGTTCTGGTAAAGGTAATCCAGAGTTTTGGGTTGCAGTAGTAAAACCTGGAAGAATACTTTTTGAAATGGGTGGTGATGATATCACTGAGGAAATTGCAAAAGAAGCTATGCGTCTAGCTCAATACAAACTTCCTGTAAAAACAAAATTCATTTCGATTGATAAAAATCTAGAAGTTCCCTCCCAAGAAAAGATAAAAAATAATAAACAATCTCAAGAGGAGGTTAAACAATGAAAAACTCAGAGTCTCTTAAAGAATTTAAAAAATTAAATTCAGCTCAAATTACTGAAAAAATTGACCAACTACGAAAAGATCTTTTTGATTTGAGATTCAAGCAAGCTACTAGACAGCTCAATGAAACTCATAAATTTAAAATAATAAAGAAGCAAGTTGCGCAATTACTTACTATCAGTAAGAGTCAATCTGCTTCTCAAAAAACTTCAGATTAATTATTAGTTATGGCACTTAAAGAAAGAATTGGTACTGTTGTCAGCGACAAAATGGATAAAACAGTTGTTGTTGCTGTTATTAACAGATATCCACATCCCACTTATAAAAAAATTGTGAGTAGGACTACCAGATACAAGGCGCATGATCCTGAAAATACATGTGCTTTAGGTGATCGAGTTAAGATTAGGGAAACTAGACCACTTAGTGCTCATAAAAGATGGGCAATAGAAGAGATCCTCAACAAAACAATTAAGTCAGAGGAGGTCAAAAAATGATTCAACAAGAAACTTATTTAGCAGTTGCAGATAACAGTGGAGCCAAAAGACTCCAGTGCATTAGAGTTTTAGGATCTAATAGAAGATATGCACATGTTGGGGATGTCATTGTAGCAACTGTTAAAGATGCTCTTCCGAATATGGGAGTTAAGAAATCTGAGGTTGTGAAAGCTGTGATAGTTAGAACAAAAGCGACATTAAGAAGAAATACTGGAAATTCAATAAGATTTGATGATAATGCTGCTGTTTTGATTAATGAGGATAAGAATCCAAAAGGAACAAGAGTATTTGGTCCTGTAGCCAGAGAACTGCGGGATAAAAATTACACTAAAATTGTTTCTCTTGCTCCGGAGGTGATTTAAATGTTGGATTCATTAAAACAAAAGAAGAATTTCCAAAGAATAAAAATGAGAATCAAAATTGGAGATTTAGTAAAGGTAATTAACGGAAAGGAAAAAGGTAAAACTGGTGAGGTTTTAAAAACTATCCCTCTTGAAAATAGAGTTGTCGTTAAAGGAATTAACCTTAGAACTAAACATGTAAAACCAACTCAGGAAGGAGAAACTGGAAGAATACTTACTGAAGAAGCATCTTTACATGCATCAAATGTAATGTTTTTTTCAAAGGATAAAAATCTTACAAGTAAGATTGAATACTTTATTGATAAAGAGGGAGTTAAGAAAAGAAGATTGAAGAAAACTGGTGAAGTAATTGATTAATTTTTCATCAGAAATCAGATTTCAACTTTTTCTAATTTATCAATTCTGACAAAGACCAGAATTAACAAAAAATTATGACTCTAAAAAATCGCTACAAAGAATCAATTAGGCCAAAACTTTTAAAGGATCTTGGTCTCCAAAATATTCATCAAGTACCTAAAGTTGTCAAAGTCAACGTTAATAGAGGTCTTGGTGAAGCTGCCTCAAATTCAAAAGCTCTTGAAGCTTCTTTAAACGAAATGGCAACAATTACAGGACAAAAGGCCTTAGTAACTAGGGCTAAAAAAGCTATCGCGGGTTTTAAAATTCGTGAAGGTATGCCGATTGGTTGTACTGTAACGTTAAGAGGGGACAGGATGTATTCCTTTTTGGAGAGATTTATAAATCTTGCTTTACCAAGAATAAGAGACTTTAGAGGAGTTAATCCAAAAAGTTTTGATGGCAGAGGTAATTACACCCTTGGAGTTAAAGAGCAACTGATTTTTCCTGAAATCTCTTTTGATAAAATAGATTCAATAAGAGGTATGGATATAACTATTGTCACTAGTGCAAAATCAGATCAAGAAGGTAAAGCTCTTCTGCAAGAGTTAGGAATGCCTTTTAGTAAGAATTAAATTAAAACTATGTCAAATCACGATCCTATTTCTGATATGCTTACTCGAATTAGAAATGCGAGTCAAAAAAAGCATACAACTACAACAATCCCAGGTTCAAAAATGTCCTTAAGTATTGCCAAAGTGCTTCAAAAAGAGGGGTTCATTTCTGATATTAATGAGGAAGGTGAAGGTTATAAGTCACAAATAATACTCGGTCTAAAATATAGTGGTAAAAATAAATTCCCAACTATTCGATCTATGCAAAGAGTTAGTAAACCTGGTTTGAGAATTTATAAAAATACTAGAGGCTTACCAAAAGTTCTTGGAGGTCTTGGAGTTGCCATCATCTCAACATCTAAAGGTGTCATGAGTGATCGCGATGCTAGGAAGCAAGGCATTGGCGGCGAAGTACTTTGTTATGTTTATTAAGGAGAATTAATCATGTCAAGAATTGGAAAAACACCAGTACTTATTCCTGAAAAAGTATCAGTAGATTTTGATGGATTAACAGTAATAGTTAAAGGCCCCAAGGGTGAGCTAAAACGTCTTATGCCTGAGGGCGTTAGTTTTGATAAAAAAAATAATACTGTTGTTGTGAGTCCTACAACAACTAAAATACAATCAAGGCAAAGACATGGTTTATGTCGAGCTTTAATTGCAAATATGATTGAGGGGGTTAGTCAAGGTTTTTCAAAGAAACTTGAAATTGTAGGAGTTGGATCCAGAGCACAAGTAAAAGGTAAAAATCTAGTTGTAAGTGCAGGATATAGTCATCCAGTAGAAATGATCCCCCCTGATGGTATAACATACAAGGTTGAGAGTAATACAAACGTTACCGTATCTGGAATTGATAAGGAAATTGTTGGCAATGAAGCAGCAAAAATCAGATCAATTAGACCTCCAGAACCATATAAAGGAAAGGGAATAAAATATCATGATGAGAGAATTCTCAGAAAAGCTGGTAAATCTGGCAAAAAATAATTTTACTTAAAAAAATGACCAAACTTTCCAGGAAATTACAAACTCAAAAAAGACATAGAAGATTAAGAAGATTCTTAATTGGAGATGCAACGCGTCCAAGATTGTCTGTTTTTCGCTCTAATAACCATATTTACGCTCAGGTTATAGACGATAGCTCTCAAAAAACTATTTGCTCTGCTTCAACTGTAGATAAAGAACTCAGAGAAAAATCAGAGAAATTACCTTCTGATTGTAATTCTTCTTCTATTGTTGGAAAATTATTAGCAAATAGAGCGATGAAAAAAGGTATTAAGCAAGTAATTTTCGATCGTGGAGGTAATTTATATCACGGCAGAGTTAAGGCTCTTGCAGATGCTGCTCGTGAAGCTGGCTTAGAATTCTAAATTTTAATTTTTACTATGACTAACACTCCAACAAAACAAGAAACTCAATCCAAGAATGACAACGTTCCTGGAGCTATTCCTGGCGAACAAAAAAAGAATAATCGTAATAACGATCGAAAAAGAAATAGAAGAGGTGATTCGAAAAATCTAGAGAGAGATTCTGATTGGCAAGAAAGGGTTGTTCAAATAAGACGCGTATCTAAAACTGTTAAAGGTGGAAAAAAGATGAGTTTTAGAGCAATTGTTGTTGTTGGTAATGAGAAAGGTCAAGTCGGAGTTGGAGTTGGAAAAGCTGGAGATGTCATTGGTGCGGTTAGAAAGGGAGTTTCAGATGGCAAAAAAAATCTTGTTAGGGTTCCATTAACTCCTAATAATTCAATACCAACTTTATCTATAGGTAGAGACGGAGCTGCTAATGTACTTATTAGACCAGCCGCTCCAGGTACAGGTGTAATTGCTGGGGGTTCAATTAGAACAGTTTTAGAATTAGCAGGCATAAAAAATGTCTTAGCAAAAAGATTGGGTAGTAAAACACCTTTGAATAATGCAAGAGCTGCTATGGTAGCCCTTTCACAATTAAGAACACACAAATCTGCCTCAAGGGAGAGAGGCATCTCACTTGAACAGCTTTATTCTTGAAAATTATGACTTCAACATTAAATACACTTCAATCAAACTCAGGCTCTAGGAAGAAAAAATTAAGAAAGGGTAGAGGTATTGCTGCCGGACAGGGCGCTTCATGCGGTTTTGGAATGAGAGGACAAAAGTCACGTTCAGGAAGACCCACCCGTCCAGGTTTTGAAGGTGGCCAAATGCCTTTGTATAGAAGAGTTCCAAAATTAAAGCACTTTGAAATAATTAATCAAAAGAACTTTTCCACAATAAATTTAGATAAATTAAATGATTTTAAAGAAAACGAGATTGTTAATTTAGATTCACTAGTCAAGAAAGGATTGCTTTTTAAGCCAAAATTTCCTTTAAAAATTCTTGGTAACGGAAAAGTTAATGTAAAGTTAACAGTTCAGGCGCATGCATTCACAAAAGTAGCCAAACAAAAAATTGAGGACGCAGGTGGTTCCTGCGAGCTTGTAAATAATAAATAAATTTACTAAAAAATTTAGTTATGCTTTAAAATGTTTGTCAACAAAAGTAGAAATCCTAGCGCTTCTGAAATACTGTCCCAATTATTTTTAAATAAAGAGCTAAGGGGAAGAGTTTTAACAACTTTAGGTCTTCTTCTTTTAGTAAGACTTGGTATCTATATCCCCATGCCCGGTATTGATAGGGTTGCTTTTAAAAGTTTTATTGATCAAGGAGGCCAATTAATAGGTTTTTTAGATATTTTTACTGGCGGAGGGATTTCAACCCTTGGAATATTCGCATTAGGTATACTTCCTTTTATAAACGCATCAATTATTATTCAGCTTCTCACTGCTTCATTGCCTGTTCTTGAAGATTTACAAAAAAATGAAGGAGAAGCGGGTAGAAGAAAAATTGCTCAAATAACTAGGTATGTTTCTTTGGGTTGGGGGTTTTTGCAGAGTATTATTTTTTCTTTAATTCTCAGACAATATGCAATTCAAGGTATAAGTGAAACTACATTTGTCTTGCAAACCTCCATAGCATTAGTTACTGGCTCAATGTTAGTTATGTGGTTTAGTGAAATTATTACAGAGAAAGGAATTGGACAAGGAGCTTCATTGGTAATTTTCTTGAATATCGTTTCGACTTTACCAAAGGCTCTTAGTTCAACCATCGAAAAAGCTCAAACTGGTGATCGAGGAGATGTATTAGGTATAGCAGTTTTACTTGGAGTATTTTTATTGACAATTGTTGGGATAATTTTTGTCCAGGAGGGAGCAAGACGTATCCCTATTGTTAGTGCAAAAAGGCAAATAGGAAATACAACATTACTTCCTACTAGACAAAGTTATTTGCCCTTGAAATTAAATGCAGGGGGGGTCATGCCTATCATTTTTGCATCTGCTTTAATCTTTTTACCTATAACTATTGCAAATGTCACAGGCAATCCGGTCTTAATCAAATTAGCGAGTAGTTTAAATCCTGGATCTTCTAATCCATGGCCATATGCTCTAACATTCTTCTCTTTAATTTTGGGATTCTCTTATTTTTATGCATCTCTTACTATTAATCCAGTTGATGTGGCTTCAAATTTAAAGAAAGGGGGAGTGGCAATACCAGGAGTTAGACCAGGAACTAATACGGCAAACTACTTATCAGGGATACAAAATAGGTTGACATTGTTAGGAGGATTATTCCTTGGTTCAGTAGCTATAATCCCAGCCGCAGTAGAAAGAGCTACAAATGTGCAGACTTTTCAGGGGTTAGGAGCAACGTCATTACTTATTCTTGTTGGTGTTGCTATTGATACTGCTAAGCAAATTCAGACATATGTCATTTCTCAAAGGTACGAGGGACTAATTAACGATTAATGAAAAAACATTTATTATTTTTAGGAGCACCTGGAGCAGGGAAAGGCACCCAGGCGGAGTTACTAAGCAAAACTAATTCTTACTTGCACCTTTCCACAGGTGAATTATTAAGAAAAGAAATTGAAATGAATACTAATCTTGGTAGACAGGTAAAGGATATTATTAATCGTGGAGAACTTGTAAGTGATGAACTTGTACTAAAAATAGTAAGGCATAATTTAGATAAGGATAATGATGGTTGGATCCTAGATGGCTACCCAAGAAATTTATCGCAAGCAAATTCGTTGAATGAGGTTTTAATTGAAATAAATCAACCTTTAGAAATTGTTTTTTACTTAGATATTCCAGAAGAAGTTCTAATTAAGCGTTTGCTTTTAAGAGGGAGAAAAGATGATAGTGAAGAGACTATCAGAACAAGAGTTGACATTTATAAAAAAACTACAGAACCATTGATTCAATATTTTAAAGATCTTTCTTTACTAGAGTATATCGATGCTGATAGAGATTTAAAAATCATTTCCTCTGATATCAAACAAAAAATGGCTTGATGATGATGTAGAATATAGTATTAACGTTTTTTTTGTAAAACCCTATGAAGGTCAGATCTTCAGTCAAAAAAATTAGTCCTGACGATCAGATCGTGAGGCGAAGAGGTAAAATCTATGTTATTAACAAGAAAAGACCTCGCAATAAACAGCGTCAGGGTTAAATTTCAACCCTTTAATTCAAACTTTTATTTATTCAAAACACGTGGCCAGGATTGCAGGAATTGACATACCTCGCGAAAAGCGAGTTGAAATTGCACTTACATACGTCTATGGAATTGGTTTAACAAGATCAAAGCTAATTCTTGCAAATACGGGCGTAAACCCAGATATTCGTGTAAAAGATCTTTCAGATTCTGATGTGCAAAAACTTAGAGGTGCTACAGAGGAATTCACTTTAGAAGGAGATTTGAGAAGAAAAGAGGGAATGGCCTTAAAACGTTTACAAGATATAGGTTGTGTTAGAGGAAGAAGGCATAGAATGAGTCTTCCAGTAAGAGGCCAAAGAACTAGAACTAATGCAAGAACAAGACGGGGTTCAAGAAAAACAGTTGCTGGAAGAAAAAAATAATTAACTAAACCTATTCACAAATTCTAATATTAAATTAAAACATCATGGCAGCTACAGTAAAAAAAACAGGCTCAAAGAAATCCAAGCGTAATGTACCCAACGGTGTGGTACATATTCAAAGCACATTTAATAACACTATAGTTTCAATTACTGACACTTCTGGCCATGTAATTTCTTGGTCTTCTGCTGGTGCCAGTGGATTTAAAGGGGCTCGGAAAGGTACGCCATTTGCTGCTCAAACAGCAGCTGAAGCTGCTGCTAGGAGAGCACTTGATCAAGGTATGAGACAAATAGAAGTATTGGTTAGAGGACCTGGCTCAGGTAGGGAAACGGCCATAAGAGCTTTACAAGTGGCCGGTTTAGAAATAACTCTAATAAGAGATGTAACTCCATTACCTCATAATGGATGTAGAAGGCCTAAAAGGAGACGCGTTTAGGTCTTAACCATTCTCCAACCCCCCCCCAAAAAAAACTTTTAATCTTATTTTTTTCCGTGTTGCAATACCAGATTGACAGAATCGATCATCAAATATCAGATGATCGCTCCCAAACAGGGACTTTTTTAATTGGCCCTCTAGAAAGGGGACAAGCTACAACTCTAGGCAATTCGCTTAGAAGAGTCCTTATGGGTGGCCTTGAAGGAAGTGCAGTAACTGCAGTAAGGATAGCAGGAATTAATCACGAATATGCAACTATTCCTGGAGTAAGAGAAGACGTTCTAGATATTCTTCTCAATTGTAAGCAACTATCAATTAATAGTTCTAATCCAGAGCTCGAAATCGGCAGGTTAGTAGCAAGTGGTCCAATGGAGGTGAAGGCGAATGATATTCAATTCTCATCTCAAGTTGAAATTGTTGATGGTGAAAAACCAATTGCAACTATTCAGGATGGTCATAACTTAGAGTTAGAAATCCATGTTGAAAGAGGTGTTGGATATAGACCGGTTGATCGTAAGAATGAAGAAACAACTGCTATCGATTTACTTCAAATAGATGCTGTATTTATGCCTGTGAAGAGAGTGAATTTTACGATTGATGAAACTGCTGTAGCAGAGGGGGGAACAGGTAGAGAAAGATTAAAAATGGAAGTAGTAACAGATGGCTCAACATCTCCTGATGATGCAATTGCTGAAGCTGCAAACCAGTTAATAGAACTCTTTCAACCTCTTGCTACTGTTACAATGGTTGAAGAAATTCCTGAAGAACCTGAACCATCTCCTGAAGCTCAAATTCCTCTTGAGGAACTAAACTTGTCCGTTAGAGCATATAATTGTTTAAAAAGAGCGCAAGTTAACTCAGTTTCTGATTTAATGGGCTTTAGCTATGAAGATCTTCTTGAAATTAAGAACTTTGGCTCTAAATCTGCAGATGAGGTTATTGAAGCTCTTGAGCGCATAGGAATTTCTATTCCACAAAGCAGGACCTCAGTTTAACATTTTTTAAGATTATGAGACACCAACTTAGAATTCCATTATTGAGTAAACCTGCTGACCAGAGGAAAGCACTTTTAAGAGGTTTAACTACACAATTAATTAGGGAAGGTAGAGTAACGACAACAAAAGCTAGGGCAAAAGCTTTAAGAAATGAAGCCGAAAGGATGATTTCTCTTGCTAAAGAGGGAAGTTTGTCTTCTAGAAGAAGGGCTATCGGATACATATATGATAAGAAATTAGTTCATTCATTATTTGAAAAAGCAAAAGAAAGATATGGAGATAGAAAAGGTGGTTATACACGCATAGTCAGAACTGTATCTAGAAAGGGTGATAACGCTCAGATGGCTATTATTGAGCTTGTTTGAGTCAGTTAACAAGATCGTTTTACTAGAAGATAACTTTTGAAAAGGGTAGCTTTACTAGTCCAATATGATGGATCTAGTTATTCAGGTTGGCAAAAACAAAAAAATGCAACTGCAGTTCAGGAAATTCTAGAGAGAGCTCTTTTTAAAATTACCAATCATGCCGTAACAACTTTTGCCGCAGGAAGAACTGATGCTGGAGTTCATGCATCAGGTCAAGTAGTTCATTTTGATGTTGATTGTGTTATTCCAGGAAATCGTTTTTCGGATCTACTAAATAGTTATTTACCTTCAACAATTATAATTTTGGAATCGGTTGAGGTTAAAGATGGTTGGCATGCATGTTATTCAGCAATCTATAGACACTATCGATATGTCATCAATAACAGTAAATTTCATAATTTGTTTATAAATAATTGGGCATGGCATAGGTACCAAAAAAATCTAGATGAGGTTTTAATGTCAAATGCTTCAAAAAGTATGGAGGGAGAACATGATTTTTTTGCTTTTCAGAAAAGTGGAAGCAATAGAAAAACGTCTATTACAAAAATCAAAAATATAGATATAAAAAGAGTAGAGGATTTAATATTAATTGATATTAAAGCTACTGGTTTCCTCTATGGAATGGTACGTTTAATAGTTGGTCAACTGGTGTTAGTAGGAGAAAAAAAAATATCACCAGAAATTTTTACAGATAGATGGGTAAATAAAAAGAAAAATGATGTTAAAGAGTCCGCTCCCGCTAAAGGTTTATGTTTTGTAAATGCTGTATATGAAAAAAATGTTTTTAAAAAAATCAATAATAATGATTTTTTCCCGGTGTTTTTAATTAAGGGTTTTTCTTAGGTAAATTTGATTAAAGCTAGTTATTTGTTTAAATAATCTAAAATGTTTGTTTAATACTCCTTCAATAAGGTAGAATTAAGAACTCTATTAAAGTTTATTTGCATAAATTTGGTAAATGAATAGAACAATGACTCCGTCTTTAGAAACCATTGAAAGAAATTGGTTTTTAGTTGACGCAAAAGATAAGACACTTGGGAGACTTGCTACAGAAATTGCAACTGTTTTAAGAGGAAAAAATAAACCAACATATACACCTCATTTAGACACAGGTGATTTTGTCATTGTTGTAAATGCTGAAAAAGTTGAGGTAACAGGAAAAAAAGCATCACAAAAGTTGTATAGAAGACATTCTGGCAGACCTGGAGGAATGAAAGTTGAAAAATTTGAGTCTCTTCAAGAAAGAATTCCAGAAAGAATCATCGAGCAGGCTGTTAAAGGTATGCTCCCACATAATTCTTTAGGAAGACAGCAATTTAAAAAATTAAAAGTTTATAAAGGTGCTGATCATCCTCATGATGCTCAGAATCCTGTATTATTAAATAGTTAATCTACTAATAATGAATAGTCAAATAAAAAACAAAGCTGTTTATTGGGGAACTGGAAGAAGAAAGACTTCAGTAGCTAGAGTTCGTTTAATTCCTGGGGATGGACAAATCAAAATTAATGGTCGTTCAGGAGATGATTACTTAAACTTCAATCCTCTGCACTTAAATTCAATAAAAGCACCTTTGCAAACTTTAGGCCTAGAAAATTCTTATGATATTTTCGTTAATGTATTTGGTGGAGGATTGACTGGCCAAGCAGATGCTATTAAGCAAGGCGCAGCAAGAGCACTTTGCGAATTATCTCCAGATAACAGGAAACCTTTAAAAACTGAAGGCCACCTCAGTAGAGATCCTAGAGCTAAGGAAAGAAGAAAATATGGTCTTAAAAAAGCAAGAAAAGCTCCACAATTCTCTAAACGTTAAAGGAATTTTAATTATGCCAAAATCAGAAATTCATCCAAAATGGTATCCAGATGCAAAAGTTATTTGTAATGGAGAAGTTGTAATGACGACAGGTTCAACTCAGCCTGAATTACATGTTGATGTATGGAGTGGTAATCATCCTTTCTTTACTGGAACCCAGAAAATTCTTGATACAGAAGGTAGAGTTGATAGGTTTATGAAAAAATATGGAATGGGTTCAGCTAATTCAGCCACATCAAAAGAGCAAAAAGAACAAAAAGATTCTAATAAATAAAATTCTCAAACTTAAGCAAAATTTCAATTGGAATACTCAATACTAATTGCAAGGTTGAAGACTGCTTCAGAAAGTTTTGAAAATTTGGAAGTACAACTTGCAGATCCTGACGTAGCAAATGATCCTAAGAAATTAGAGTCAATAGCAAGAGAAAGGTCAAAATTGGAACCTTTAGTGATTGACTTTAAAAAGCTACTTGAAACTGATAAGGAAATTGAAGATTCAAAAAATCTACTAAAAGAGAGTAGAAATGATAAAGAGATGGAATCTTTAATAAATGAGGAATTAATTAACCTGGAGGAATGTAAGAATGAACTTATTCAAAAAGTTACAATCGCATTATTACCTAAAGATCCAAGGGACGAGAGAAGTGTAATGTTAGAAATCAGAGCAGGTGCTGGAGGAAACGAGGCTTGTATATGGGCGGGCGATTTAGCAAGAATGTATGAAAGATATGGTCAAAAAATTGGATGGTCTGTAAAACCTGTTAGTGCTTCAGAGTCAGATATGGGTGGATTCAAAGAGTTAGTTATCTCTGTAAAGGGAGATTCAGTATATAGTCAACTTAAATTCGAGGCTGGTGTACATAGAGTTCAAAGAGTTCCAGCTACTGAATCTCAAGGCAGAGTACATACCTCTACTGCTACTGTTGCTGTCATGCCTGAGGCTGATCCTGTTGAAGTTAAGATTGACCCAACTGATATAGAGGTTGGCACAGCAAGATCAGGAGGTGCAGGAGGACAAAATGTTAATAAAGTAGAGACTGCTATTGATCTTCTTCACAAGCCTACAGGGATACGAGTTTTTTGTACTCAAGAGAGATCACAATTGCAAAATCGTGAACGAGCAATGGAAATATTAAGAGCAAAATTATATGAAATTCAATTAAAAGAAGCTAATGCTCAAGTAAGATCTCAGAGGCTTTCACAGGTGGGGACAGGCGATAGAAGTGAAAAAATTAGAACTTATAACTTTAAAGATAACAGGACAACTGATCATAGATTGGGTTCCAATTTTTCACTAGAGCCAATTCTCGCTGGTCAATTGGATGAAGTAATTGATGCATGCATAGCAAAAGAACAAAAGAGAATGATGGAAGATTTTAATAACGAAGTAAATTAAAAATTTATTTTTATTAGATTACAACTCCTATTACATATTTACTCCATTCTTTATGCCTGCCTGAGTCAATTTGCCTTGTAGCCTCAAAATTGAGATTACTTAGTGGACGGTAAGGTTTTCTTTTTAAAGGCATATTTGCTTCTTCTGGGGTACGGTTACCTTTTTGAACATTACATCTTAGACAAGCTGTAGTAACATTTTCCCAGTTATCGGTTCCACCTCTACTTCTAGGTAAAACATGATCTATTGATAAATCACCACCCTTATAGTTACAGTATTGGCAAGAATTATTATCTCTTAGAAGAATATTTTTTCTTGTTAAAGAAACCTCTCTAAAAGGTACCTTTACATAGTAACGAAGTCTTATAACTGTAGGTAATTTTCTACCGCAATGTATCGAATATGATTTATCTTCCTCTAAGCTTTCTGCTTTACCTTTGATCATTAAAATAACAGCTCTTCGCCAAGAAGTGATGTTTAAGGGTTCATAAGAGGCATTTAAAACTAGAGTCTGGCCCATGCCAAAATACAATTTACATGTCATGCTAACTGTATATTTCAATTAGCGCATATAATTGTGCAAAGTTAATGCAAATTCGGGACACAAATCAGGGAATTAATTTTTATAAATATCCAACTTATGAAAATGATATAGATCCAAAACAAAGAGCATGGATTGAAGTTAGAGGTAAAGCACTAGAGACAAATGTAAGGGAGTTAAGATCAAAATTAAGTAAAAATTGTCAATTTATGGCAGTTGTTAAAGCTGATGGATATGGACATGATGCAAAAGTAGTCTCCGAATATGCTATCAAGGGTGGAGCTTCGCAACTAGGAGTTGCCACTTTAAAAGAAGGTATTAAGCTTCGTTCTTCTGGAATTAAACAACCAATTCTTATCCTAGGAAATCTTTATACGAAAAAGGATTTAATAATATCTTTTAAAAATGATCTTATGCCAACTATTAGCAGTATAAGAGAATGTTTAATTTGCAATAATATTGGCCAACACTTTGGATTGAAATTTTCTTTACATCTTAAGGTTGATACTGGAATGTCAAGATTAGGATTTGAATACAATAGATTTGTGGAGCAATTTGAAAAAATAAAATCTTTTGAAAATATTTCTATTGAAGGCATATATAGTCATTTATCATCTGCGGATGAATATGAAGCATTAGATCCTAAAAGTACTACACAAATACAAAGGCAGAAGTTTCAGGAATTATTAAAGCAAATTAATGTTGATAGAATTCATAATATTAAGATTCATTTGGCTAATTCTGCAGGCATGCTTCTTAATAAAGATTTTCATTTTCAAATGGTGCGTGTCGGACTCTCTATGTATGGATATAGTCCGCTAGTAAAAATAGATAAAAAATTATCGCTTAAACCAGCTTTATTTTTGAAGGTCAAAGTAGCTTTTATAAGAATTATTGATCAAGGTGTAAGTGTAAGTTACGGAGGAAAATTTGTAAGTAGTAAAAAAACTAAATTAGCTGTATTGAGTATTGGTTATGCAGATGGTGTCCCAAGAAATCTTTCAGGCAAGATAAATGTTATCTACAAAAATAAACTTTATCCTCAAGTTGGATCTATAACTATGGATCAAATGATGGTGGACATAACAGATTCAAATGAAATTAAAATTGGTAGTACGATGATATTATTAGGATCTGATGGAGATAAAACAATTTCTCCTCTTGATTGGGCAAGAGAATCTAATACTATTCCATGGGAAATTCTTTGTTCTTTTAAAAATAGATTACCGAGAGTTCAAGTTGATTAGACATTTCGATTAAATAAAAAATTTTGAATGTTTGCATAAAAATTGATAATGTATAAGAACTGGAGAGGTGGCTGAGTGGTTGAAAGCGGCTCCCTGCTAAGGAGTTACAGGAGGTAACTTTTGTCGAGGGTTCGAATCCCTCCCTCTCCGTAATTAATTAGGAAATTTTTTTAATTTTCTAAAATTTTAAAATTTGTCAAGATTAATATTTTTTAGGTCATTTATAGAATTTAAAATCAAGTCAGCACCTGCATTTCTTAGATTTAATTCATATGAAATACGTTCTTTTATTCGAGATTTTAAATGTAAATGAGGGGGGGCTAGCCCAATACTTATAAATTTCTGAGATGGTATTTCTTTTCTAGCGTTGATAACTGTAATTATATCTGCAATAGTATCCCCTACATATGCAATGGGTATATTTGATGAGCCAAGTTTATCTCCGAGAAGCTTTTTTGATAAGTAAATAAAACCTTTAGGATTAGGCTTGTCAGGAGCATCTCCCATACATATTAATGGAGGTGATGTTAGCCCAAGTCTTTTTTCTAAAACAAATTTTGCAGAAGCAGCTTCTGCACCACTCACAAAACCCCAATCTATTCCATTGCTTTGTAATAAATCAAAAAACTTTTTATCAACTAATAACTCTTCATTTGTTATGAATCCAGACCAATACTTACTATCTTTATTAGGATCTCCACCAAAGTAAAACTCTTCAAAACATTTAACTATCTCTTCTCTTGAAGGAATTTGAAGTTTTAAGTTCTCTTTTTTTATAAATCTTTTTATGAGCTCTAAACTTAAATCCCAATCATTATTCCAGATACCTTCATTTTTTGCACAATCAATATCTTTATAACTTGGCTCCCAGCCTGAAAATTTGAAAACTGTTTTTTTGAGTGAAAGTCTGTAACTATTTTCTACGCTGCGTATTACACCATCTATATCAAATAAAATTAAACCAATATTTTTCAATGAATTTTTAATGCTTTTTATAAAAGATTAGTATTCTTATTAAAAAAAAGCAAAGAAAAATATTTTTTAATTAGTTATGAATTATCTGATCTTAATTTTGTAAATACCCTCTGGGAGTGAGAAATATTTCATCAACTAAGGTTGTTTGAGAATTGCCAATAATTATGATTGATAACATATCAATCTCTTTAAAAGGAATTGTTTTTAAAGTAAAAAATTTTTTGGTTTGATTTTCTCTCCCTACTTGTCTAGCTATTAAAACTGGAGTATCACCATGCCTAGATTGTAAACATATATCTATCACACTTTTTAGCTGCCAATTCCTTTCAATGGATTGAGGATTAAATAAAGCTATTACAAAGTCACCGACAAGAGCTCCTTCAATTCTTTTTTCTATTAAAGACCATGGAGTTAATTTATCGCTTAAGCTTACTGAACAAAAGTCATTCATTAGTGGTGCTCCACTAATCGCAGCCGCTAATTGAACACTACTTATGCCTGGATGTACTTCAAAATAAGGTCTAAATTCTTTTTTGATTTTTTGAAGTAATTCTAAAAGTAAACCTGCCATGCCATAAAATCCAGATTCACCTGAAGAAATTAAAGCCACTTTTATTCCTTCCTCAGCAAGTTTAATTGCTTTACGGCATCTTTCTTTTTCTTCTGTAAGTTTACTTTCAATTAAAACTTGGTCACTCCTTTTTAAGGACTTAATTAAATCTAAATACATTTTGTATCCGATCCAAACAGTACATCTTGAAAGTGCTTTTTTTGCATTACTGGTTAGGAAGGAGATATCACCAGGCCCACTTCCAATAATATGTATTTCGCCATTGGTTGGATTATATTGGCTTTTTGATTCTGCTACAGCGATAGTTACTGCCCCAGATTGATTTTTAAAAATTCTTTTTTCTTCTAATAATTTCGATTCTTCTCCTGCTGCGAGTACGCAAGAGGCTTCCGCTACAGAGGGGGTGCCAATTTCCTTTTCTACAACACTTGAAGGATTTGGAACAATTATTGTTGAAAGATCTTCTTTACTAAAAAACTTTATAGGCAAGTTGTTTTCTTCAGCAAGTTCTAAAATTCCTTTCTCATCTTTTTTGATGTCTATAGTTGCAAATCCCGCGATTGAATACTTGGATAAATTTCTTGACTCCAATAAATTATTTAAAGAATTTGCTATTAATTCTTTGCATGTATTTCTTTCACATCCAATGCCAATCCATAATACGGGCGGGTGCCAAGTTGTTGCATGATTTTCGAATATACTCACATGAAATGTTGAATCTGGTTTTTCAATTTCTTTTTCATTAATTTGATTAATAATCTCCCCTGATTCTGAATTTTTCCATAAGCTATTACCAGATAATTGTTTGCAAAATATTTCTTCGTTCTTAGCTTGTTTAATTACTAGTTTTGACCAATCCTTTATGTTGCCAGATCTTTCCCAACCCCATTGATTCCCAAATGCATCAAGATTTAAGAAACTTTGATCATTGGAATTATTAGTTTCTATTATTTCGCCACCAAGTAAATTAGCAATTTGACATGCAATATTTTGCGAATTTGACTGATGTAAGCCAATTAAAGGAACTATCTTGGAACATTTGTTATCTATAACTATTACACCAGGATCTTGTTCTTTAGAGGTTAAAAAAGAATTTATTATGCGTATTGATGCAGCAATTGAGCCTATAAAAATTATTAAATCTATATCCTGCCATTTTTTAAGTAAGATTTCTCTAGGTTTTTGTACTTGAATAAGTTCATTTTCCTTTCCATCTTCTTGTGCAGAGCTTGCAGTATAAATCTCTTTAATAAATTCCGTTTTTTTAAGCCTTTTTAAAATTTCTTTTGAATTATAAGATAGAC
>QCHO01000001.1 GCA_003279535.1 Prochlorococcus sp. AG-402-C22 | reverse complement strand
AAATAGCTCATTTATTGGGGAATTGGGTTTGAGCGGTCAGGTTAGAAAATCGAATAACCTTCGAATTAAGATAGAAGAAGCTGTAAGACTAGGGATTAAAAATATCGTTGTGCCAAAATTAGAGGAGAAACTAAATAATAATTTTCAAAATTTAATAAATATTAAAGAGATATCCAATATTAAAGAAGCAGTTGAATATTCTTTATCAGAGTAAAATATTAGAGATACATATCGATTGAACTTCTTCCTGAATTTTTCAACCAATTCTCAATATCTAGATACCCACCTGGATATAATCTCACCGCTTTAGACCACACTTCAGCAGCTTTATCAAACCAAATATCTCTTTGATCTAAATCACCATTTTGCTCAGCGTATCTTCCCCTTTTTTCATAAATTAAACCTATATTTTTAAGGCATGATGGCTGTTTGGGATTTTCTAATAATGCTTTTTCATAAGTTTCTATAGACAAATCCTCTTCACCGTTACTCATGTATATAATGGCCATATTTTTTAAAGTCTCACCCCTATCAATTTTATTTTCTTCAAGCAGTAAACTTTCTTTATAATACTCTAATGCTTCCGAATAATCACCATTATTTTGTGCAGCTAGGCCATCTCTATAATAGATATATGCCTTTTTTTCTTTCTCTGCAATAGGCATTATTTTTACTATAGACTCAGCAATTACAGTAAAAGCTTTATCAATAAAATTGTCTCTGTTTTGATTACTTGGCACTGCTTTAGATCAAATAAAATTAATATAGTAATTTAAAAAATAACTATTTAAAAAGTCTATTACATTTATTATTATAATTAAAAATGAGGTTAACCATTAATTTGCTTCTATCGTGAAAAATATGAAGAGCATTCAGTTAAGCGTTAAAGGAATGAAGTGCGGAGGTTGTGTTAGTACCGTTGAAAAAATATTAAATAATTCTGATGGTATTGAAAATGTTTCTGTTAACTTACTAACTGAAAGTGCATATTTTGAAATTTCCCAGAAACATCTAGAAATAGAAACAGTTCTCGAAAATCTAGAAGAAAAAGGTTTCCCATCAAAGATTTACATAAATGATTTTTCAAAAAAAATAAATAAAGCTGAATTAGAAAAAAAAAAGAATTGGAATAATCAATGGCAAAAACTAACTTTTGCCCTATTACTTTTATTATTTTCGGGTTTAGGTCATCTGGCAGAAGGAAGCTATATAAATCTTCCAATATTAGGTAATATATTTTTTCACGCTTCATTGGCTACATTAGCTCTATTATTTCCTGGCAGAGGAATAATTATTAATGGATTTAAATCATTTATTAGGAACCGTCCAGATATGGATTCTTTAGTTGCTCTTGGAGTAACTAGCGCATATACAACAAGTCTTCTATCCTTAATATTTCCTACAACAGGTTTTCCTTGTTTCTTTAATGAACCTGTTATGCTGTTAGGTTTTATACTTGTAGGGCGTTTCTTAGAAGAAAGAGCAAGATACCAAACTGGTTCATCCATTGGAGAATTATTAGATCTTCAACCTGAAATGGCAAATATTTACACAGAAGATAATCAAATAAAGTCAATAAGAGTAAACACTTTAAGACCTAATCAAGAGATTCAAGTTTTAGCAGGTGACAGAGTACCTGCTGACTGCATTGTTACTCAAGGGAATTCATATGTTGATGTTTCACATATTACTGGAGAATCTAAACCTATCGAAGTAAAAGAAGGTGAAAATCTATCTAGTGGATCTTTAAATCTTAATTCAACTTTAAGACTTAAAGTACAAAAAGTAGGAGGGGATTCTTCTCTTGCAAAACTAGTAAGTCTTATTGAGTCTGTAAACGCTAGAAAACCTCGCATTCAAAGAATTGCTGATGAAATTGCAGGTAAATTTACTTACTTTGTACTGAGTTTTGCTACTTTAACCTTCTTCTTTTGGTGGAAGGGGGCAAGAAACATATGGCCTGATTTATTAAGTCAAAATCATGAATTAATCACTCACTCAAGCCATACACTTCATAGTTCGCTTGGTAGTAATGCTGAGAATTTCATGAGTTTAGCAATTCAATTGTCAATTGCCGTTTTAGTGATTGCTTGTCCTTGTGCATTAGGTTTAGCCACCCCAACTGTAATCACTGTCGCATCGGGAAAAGCAGCAAAAAAAGGGGTTTTATTTAAAGGCGGGGATAAAATAGAGATGGCTTCAAAAATTAATCACATTATTTTTGACAAGACAGGTACTTTAACAAAAGGTAAGCCTTTTATTGTTGATTACAAAAATAATGATGATAATTCATTTTTATTAAAAATAGCTGCCAGTTTAGAAAAAGAAAGCAGACATCCAATCGCAGATGCCTTAATTCAAGAGGCAAAAAAGCAAAATTTAAGTTTATTTCCAATAAAAAAAATTTTCACTCATTCAGGGAGAGGTATTTCTGGAGAACTTGAGTCAATTGATGGACTTATTAATATTGGAAATATTGAATGGTTACTAAGCAAAGGAATAATTATTGATAGTGATGCAAAAAAAGTCATTGAAAATGAAGAAACAAAAACGAACACTATCATTGGAGTAAGTATCAAAGATAAGTTATTAGGCTTAATTTTGCTCGGAGATTTACTCAGAGATGATTCAATTAAAACAGTTCAAAATTTGAGAAAAAACAAATTTCAAATTAACATTTTAAGTGGCGATAGGAAACAAACAGTTTTAGCTTTAGCAAAACAAATTGGTTGTAAAGAAACAGAAGTAAAATGGGATCTTCTTCCTGAAATGAAGCTAAAGACTATAGAAAACTTAAAAATTAATAATAAAGTGGCAATGATTGGTGATGGTATTAATGATGTACCAGCTTTAGCATCCTCAGACTTAGGAATTGCAGTAGGATCAGGGACTCAAATAGCCAAGGCAAATGCAGATGTAGTATTAATGGGAGATCAACTAAATGGATTACCCTACGCCTTAAATCTTGCAAAAAAAACTATAAGAAAAATAAAGCAAAATCTAACATGGGCTTTTGGTTACAACTTACTAGCTATACCTTTAGCTGCCGGCATTTTATTCCCTAAATACGGTATTCTTCTTACTCCCTCAATAGCAGCATTATTGATGGCTATTAGCTCTATTACAGTTGTAATTAATGCTTTATCTTTGGATTAAATGAAGGGAAAATTTATCGTTATTGAGGGTATTGATGGATGTGGTAAAACTACCCAAATAGATGAACTAACTAAATGGCTTCCTAATAGTGGTCTAATAAAAAAAGGGTCTAAATTAATCACAACAAGAGAGCCTGGAGGCAGTCTTTTAGGGAAAAAACTTAGAGGACTGATTCTTGATAATAATGAAAATAACAAGCCTTCATCTCTTGCAGAATTATTGCTTTATTCAGCGGATAGAGCTGAACACGTTTCCAAAATTATTTCACCTGCTTTAAATAACAATGATTGGGTAATAAGTGATAGATTTTCCGATTCCACACTTGCTTATCAAGGTTATGGAAGAAACATAAATTTAGAAATAATTAAAAATATTGAATCTATTGTTTGTCAAGGGACATATCCAGATCTCACTTTCTTCTTGGAAATTTCTCCAGAAGAGAGCATATTCCGAAGAAAAAATGAAATTCCAGACAGAATTGAATCAGAAGGTATTAGATTTTTAGAGAAAGTAAATGAAGGCTTCAAACTAATTGCCAAACAAAAAAACTGGAAAGTAATATCTGCTTCACAAAATATTCAAACTATATCTAATCAAATTAAAGAGACTTTGCTAAATAATTTTTCTAATAAAAAATGATTGAAGTTAAAAAAAATAATTTTTTCTTGAATGAAGAAGTCAATACCTTTCTAAAGAACATAATTAAAAACAAATCATTGGCAAATGGTTATATATTTTATGGTGCTGAAGGATTAGGCAAAAAGCAAACTGCTCTTCAATTTATAAAAGAGATTTTCAAACAGTATTCACCAAGCGAAAATGTTGAAGAGAAAATTACAAACAATAACCATCCTGATTTTTTAATTATTGAACCTGATTCTCTTTCGGCAACAAAAAGTTCAGGAAGTTTCGATCTTGAAAAAACAATAAAAAGTGGATCTGAGATTATTAAAATTGCTCAAATACGTAATATCAAGACTTTTCTTAGTCAAAAATCAATAAACTCAGAAAAAAAAATTGTTTTGATTATTGATGCACACCTCTTAAACGAAGCAGCCTCAAATTGCCTTTTAAAAACCTTAGAAGAACCTAGTAACGGAATTTTTATTTTACTAACATCTAAATTAAACCTTCTATTAGATACAATCATCTCAAGATGTCAAATCGTCAGATTTCGATCTTTTTCTAGTAAACAAATAAAGTCGATTTTAAAAGAATATTTAGATACTTCTAAATTCAATAGAAATTCAAATTTTAAATTTGATGATTTAATAAAATCTGCAAATGGATCTCCAAATCAATTATTGAGAAATATTGAAATTTGGAATGATTTTTCAGATGAAATTATAAATAAATTAGATTCACCAATAAAAAATAGTCTAGAAATATTAGAGATCTCAAAATTAATATCTGAAAAATTAGAGATTGATCAACAGATTTATTTAGTAAATTTAATTCAAAATATTTGGTGGAGCAAGACAAAAAACATTGATTTAATTAAAAAACTTGAAAATTTAAAATCTCTCCTAAGACAAAACATTCAACCAAGGTTAGCTTGGGAAATTACTTTTTTAAAAATTTCAATGAAAGATATATGAGATTAATCAACTGCAGAATTTATCAAATTAGGATTTCTTGCTTGAATAAACTCTTGCCTTGCAGTTTCGACTTGAGAGCCAATGGGTAGCTCAAGACAATATCCCGCACCATATACAGTTTTTATATATGTAGGCTTACGTGGATCTGGTTCTAGCTTAGTGCGTAAGTGTCTAATATGAACTCTTATTGTCTCAATATCATCATCAGGTTCATATCCCCATACTTCTTTAAGAATTAATGCTGGCGATACAGTTTGACCATGCCTCTGCAATAGACAGTGGAGCAATTCAAACTCAAGATGCGTTAATCTAACAGGCGCTTCAAACCAGATAGCTTCAAATCTTTCAGGAACAAGAGTTAAAGGGCCATAATTTAGTATTTCTTGCTGGTTACTAGAATTCAATTGTGCTCTGTTCGTTCTCCTTAATAACGCTTTTATGCGGACATGTAATTCTTCTAGATCGAATGGTTTTGTAATGTAATCATCTGCTCCAGAATTAAACCCAGTCACTTTATCTTTAAGGCCGCCTAGTGCAGTTATCATCAAAATTGGAATATTTGATGTTCTTTCATCCCTTCTCAATCGCTGGCATAAAGTTAACCCATCAACACTTGGCAACATTAAATCTAATAGTATTAAATCTGGTGAATATTGAAGAGCTAATGCTTGTCCTTTAATTCCATCTTCAGCTTTTTGGACATCGTATCCAGAATGTTCTAAATGCCCTGCCACCAAATCTCGCATATCACGATCATCTTCAATTAAAAGGATTGAAATTTTCATATTTATAAACTATTAAATTAAAATTAAGTTTTAGTACTATGATTCTCTCAAGAATTTATAAAGATTGCTGAATTAGTGTAAACAATTTTATCAATTAGATTTATCAAATAACTCAATAGCTTCAAGGGATTAGAAAGAAATTGTAAATTTTAAAAAAGTTTAAATTTTACAATTTCTTTCGATTCTATTTACTTTTTCTTAATAATCAGAGGAATATTAGAAAAAAATAATGCTTAAGTTTGAAAAAATATCTAATTCAAATTGCGAATGTAAGGTATCTAAGAATGAAATTAAATGGTGATTCTATGTTTTTAAAAGAGGATTTAACTTAGTTTAAAGTTTTTGATTTCTCCTAGGTTTTTAAATTAATAATTTTTGTCTATATTAAAAAAAATTTAAGTTTCTATGAAAAAGAATTCTATTATCTATTCTGATTTATCAAAAAAACAACTAGAAAATCTTAAAGAGCTTTACATTCAAAAAAAAATTGAATCGATGAGTAATCAAGAACTTAAACAATACGTACTAGAAATTATTTCTCATCAGATAAACGATACTATTGGCAAAGAAGAGGAATTGGAAGCATGGCGAGAAATGTCAGATTTTTTTGGAGAACAATTTGAAATAATTATCTTAGAAATACAAAAAAAATCCATTGACGATAAAAACATTCCTGAAACAGAAATAGATTCTCAGAAACAAAGAATAGAATTGCTTGAAAGGAATAATTTAGATCAGAATAAAAAAGATATGTGGGATGACTAAAATTTCCTGAAAGGTGTAATTCAAACGATATAAACAGAAAATATATCTCAATTATCAAGAACGTAAAATCAATTAAAGAACTTATTTGTTTATTTGGAGAATTTTATAAATGTTCTAAATACTGTTCTAAATACTGTGCTTGAAATATACATTCTTTAATTGGTAGATACTGTATAGAATTAAGTTAATTAAATTTAGTCTAATGTTCTGTTTACTGTTCTTAATAATATATAAAATTTACTAGAAAATATCATTATCTAACCACTTTTCACAAAAAGAGGGGATGAAATAAAAAAGTCACATTTATTATGGTGACTTTGCATGACTTTTTAAAATATATAAACTCCCCGGGCGGGATTCGAACCTGCGACCAATCGATTAACAGTCGATCGCTCTACCGCTGAGCTACCGAGGAATATAAGATGAATTTAGCTCTTTAAAGTACCTTATGACAAGTAAAAAAATTAATTATATTGAAATTTTGATGGTTCTTGCCAGCTAGATAAAAAACCATTTTTCAACTCTGCTACTGAATCAGCGTAAGTTAATTCTTCATAACGATGAGTAATCCATAAAGCTGATAAAGGTTTTTTATGGTCACTTGTAAGATTTTTAATTGTATTTAAAACTTTTAATTGGCTGGTTTGATCAAGTAACGCTGTAGGCTCATCCAAAAGAATAAAATTTCTATTACTAATAAGCGCGCATGCAATAGTTAAGCGTTGTTTTTGCCCACCGCTTAAGGTGTGAATTGGCCTTTTTTCAAAACCAGTCAATCCCACCTGATCAAGCACATATTCAATTTTTTTATTAATTTCATAATCACTGATATTTTGGTTAATACTAATCAGGAGTTCGCTCCTGCAATTTGGCATTAATATTTGATGATCAGGGTTTTGAAATACCATCCCAATATTCGCTTTAGAATTTATGATTCCATTATTCGGTTTAATTATTCCACTTATTAATTTCAAAAGAGTACTTTTTCCACTTCCGTTTTTACCTACGACCATCCAAAATCCAGGTTTTTTTATTGAGAAATTGCATTTAAAAATTAAATTTTCTTTTTTTCCAGGATATGAAAAAGAGACATCTTTGAAATGAATATGAGGTATTTGATCTTCAAGATAATCTGGCATTAATTCTATCAATCTATGTTGAGAGAAAATCCTGGTCTTTTAGCTCCTCCTGCTACTGATGTTTTTTCATATATCTGAACAGAAATAATTTCTTTAGCTCTGACAGCAATTAATTTATCTTGAACTTTGTCACATCTTAATTCAATCAAGTTTGAGGATTCTAAATCTTCATTCATAGAACTTTTTATTTCATCATAAATTCTTTTAACATTTTCAAATTCTTTCTTCTGAATTGAAAGTGGAAAAGGTGAATATCTCAGACTTAGTTCCAGCGAATACATAATCATTATAAAAAACTACCTCTTATAATAATAAATATTTTAAGAAGAAAGTTATTTTAAATTAAATTCTTTTGAGAAAAATATATAAAAGATCTTTAAATACAATTACTATGTAAATAGGAGATTTAATTTTGCAATTTAAATAATCATTTCATGGAAATAGCAAATGATATAACTTCTCTAGTTGGAAATACCCCGTTAGTTAAATTAAATCGAATCAGAAAGTATTTTAATTGTTATCCAGAAATAATAGGCAAACTAGAAAGTTTTAATCCATCAGCTTCCGTTAAGGATCGCATCGCTTATTCAATGTTATGTAAAGCTGAAGAAGAAGGATTGATTACGCCAGATAAGACAACGTTAATTGAAGCAACAAGTGGAAATACTGGCATTGCATTAGCAATGGTCGCTGCAGCAAAAGGCTATAAATTGATATTAACTATGCCGGATACGATGAGTATTGAAAGAAGGGCAATGTTGAGAGCATATGGAGCTGAATTGCAGCTAACACCTGGGAAAGAAGGAATGAAAGGAGCTTTAGATTTAGCTAATGAATTGTCTTCGAGCATTGCAAATAGTTATCAATTTAATCAATTTGAAAACTTTGCTAATCCAGATATTCATGAAAGAACAACTGCTCAAGAAATATGGGCCCAATCCAATAACAATTTAGATGGGCTAGTTACAGGAGTAGGCACAGGAGGAACAATTACTGGTTGCGCACGTTTTTTGAAAAAAGTTAATCCAAATTGCAAAATTTATGCTGTAGAGCCCAAAAAAAGTGCTGTCATATCTGGGGAAAAAGCAGGATCGCACTTAATTCAAGGTATAGGAGCAGGTTTCGTGCCAAAAGTTCTGAATACTAATTTAATAGATGAAATTATAAAAATAGATGACGATGAAGCGTTTTATTATGGACGTTTATTAGCTCGATTGGAAGGTCTTTTATCAGGTATCAGTAGTGGTGCAGCTTTAGCAGCAACAATAAAAATAGGTAGAAGGAAAGAACTGATGAATAAGAGATTAATAGTAATTCTTCCTAGTTTTGGCGAAAGATATTTATCAACAGCAATGTTTGAATCGAATACTTCAATTCAAGCAAGAAAAGACGGTTATCTTTGATCTCTTATTTAAAAAATGGAAAAAAATTTTTATAAAGAATTAGGCCTCGAAAAAAATGCAACCAAAAGTGAAATTAAATCTTCATATCGTTCTTTAGTTAAGAAACATCATCCCGACGCTGGTGGCGAAAAAGAACGATTTCTTGCAATACAAAATGCTTGGGAGACTCTTAATGACCCTATTAAAAAAGAACAATATGATAGGAACTTTTTCTCTTCCAATTCATCATTTGATTCATTAAAAGAAAATTGGGAAGAGAAACTAAATTCAAAAAAATATAATTCGTCAAATAAAGATAAAGAAGTTGAAACATGGATTAAAGAAATTTACACTCCGATCAATAGATTAATTAACCAAATAATTAAACCTTTGAACAACGAAATAAAAGAACTATCTGCGGATCCATATGATGACCAACTTATGGAAAATTTTTGCAGTTATATAAGTCTTTCGCAAAAGAAAATAGAAAAAGTTGAAAAAATTTACAACAAAAAGTTAGTCCCAAAGTCTATTTCAAATTTAGGCCTCGATCTGTATCATTGTTTTTCGCAAGTTAAAGATGCACTATCAGAGCTTGATAGATATACACAAGGATATGTAGATGATTACTTATTTGATGGTAAAGAAATGATTAAAGAAGCAAAAAGAATCCAATCAAAAATGGCTATAGAGAAAAAAAATAAAGATTTCTAAATTATTAATATTTTAATGAATATATTCTTTAAGTTGATCTAACTTCAGCCAAGCATCTGGAACAGGTCTACGCCATCGAACCTGAGCATATTCCTCTTTGACAGAAAGAATTTCTCCAGGACCTTCAAAGATGTAATTAGGTAAATCATCATCACTGGCAAGAGCCTCAATACTTTTTATATAATTTTCTCTATCGACAAAAACTAAGCTTCCTTTCTTCAGAGGTTTCTTTTGAATAGAATCTGTCATGTTAAAATCCAGGAAGTCATTTGAAATTAATTATACAAAATCTTGTTTGATAAATATTTAAAAAAATTGATAACGGAATAATAATTACAAAATTCTAAAAAATTTAATAGCCTAAGATGATAAATATCTAAAAATATGCGTCTTTTATTACTTGGCTGCACTGGATTTGTTGGTAAAGAACTTCTGCCAACACTAATAAATGAAAACCACGAGATATATATTATAAGTAGAAAACCTATTAGTAAATTAAAGCTTGATTTAGATTTCAATAAGTTTAATTTTTTTCAAATAGATTTATCAAAAGAAAAAAACTGGAATAACGAAAATCTTCTAAATATTTTAAGAGAGACCGATGGCATTATTAACCTGATAGGTGAACCCATAGCTGAAAAAAAATGGACTTCTGAACAAAAACAGGAGATTGAAAATAGTCGTATTAACACCACAAAATTTATGATGAAGACCCTTAAAAATTTAAAAATAAACCCAAAAGTCATCATAAATGGATCAGCAATAGGTTATTACGGTACAAGTTTGTCTGGTGAATTCACTGAAAATAGTATTGAAGGAAAAGACTTTTTAGCTAATCTTTGCAAAAAATGGGAAGCGGTCGCTGCTGAAAAACCATTTTTCTCAAGGTTAGTTATTTTTAGAATTGGAATAGTTCTAGAGGCAGATGGAGGAGCATTAGGAAAAATGCTCCCTATATTTAAAGTTGGATTAGGTGGACCAATTGGAGATGGTAAGCAATGGATGAGTTGGATTCATAGAACTGATTTGTGTGCATTAATTACTCAAGCATTAGTTGATAAAAAATATTCGGGAGTATTTAATGCTGTTGCACCAAATCCAGTATTAATGAGAGAATTTTCTCAAACTTTAGGCAAATGTCTGAATAGACCTAATTTACTTCCAGTGCCTGGAGCGGTTTTAAAAATATTATTAGGAGATGGAGCAAAAGTTGTATTGGAAGGACAAAAAGTAATAAGCAGTAAACTCAAAAATTATACTTTTAAATATCCTCTTCTTGAGAAAGCAATTTACGCCTCCACCAAGAATTAATACCGTTTACTAAAGCACCAATAATAAGAATTGTTATCAATGGAACTACAAGAGGATTCCAAACTATCTGAATAAAATTAATAAAAATAAATATGCCATTCAATTGCATGATGATTGCAAAAATAAAAAATATTGCAAAAAAAATGACTGTAAATAAATTTATTAATAACAAATTATCGATAATTTGTTTTAACTTATTTTGATTATTCTCCTTAGTCATTTTTTATAACAAGATTCATATCATCAACCATTTTAAGACAAGCTTTGTTTTCACCTAGTCTTTTTTTAGCATTTTCATTACATGAGATCATAAACTTCTTATTCAGCTTTACAAGGTATATTATTTTTATTATCAATTCTATTGTCTGATTGATTTGATCATTCTTATCTTTATAATTAGTGGCACAAAAAACATATTTTCCAAGCAAACGTCTTTGCGCTTCTGCAAAAGTTTTTGTAAATTGTGGACCTTTACCTTCAATCTGAATAACCGGTTTTCCTAATCCAATCGCTTGCTCTGCTGCTGTTCCTGCCATGCTGATACAGCATCTACTTTTCAATAATATTTTGTCAAAATTATTCCAATATATATACACTTCTAAAAATTTATATTGGAATTTCAAGAGATTATTATCTTTTATATTTTCTATTTTTAACCATCCTCTTTTTTGAAATATCTCCTTTATTTTTAATGAAGATAAAGCATTAACTATTGCAAAATTAAACTGAATTTTTTGAAAATATCTTAAATCTGACAATGCCTCTAATACCTCTAAAATAAAAACAAAATTGTCTAAAATCTCAGGGAATCTACTTCCTGGAAATAATCCAATATTAAATTCAGCTTTATTTAATTCTTTGTTTTTAGGAAAAAATTTATCCATAAATGGGTTGCCTAAAAAAGACACTTTCTTTTTTAATTGCAATGTTAAATCATTAGCTGTAAGGGTATCTCTCGTATATATTTTTTTTGCTTTTTGTGAGAGTAAGAAAAATTTAGAAGGCCATGGTAATTTCAACTTCCCTTCATAATGGCTGGAATAAGCAACTAGATATGTAAAAAAATCTTTCTTACAAACCCATGCAAAAAAAACTGGCACAATATCTCCAACTACAAAAAAATAATCATATTTTTTTCTTATTTTAAAAGTTAAATATAATCTTTTTAAGACATAAAATATTTCTCCTCCTAATATCTCAGTAAGTCTTCCTTTGAAAGAATTATAGCCAATTCCTCCAGTTCTAAATTCTTTAGTTTTACCGATAATCTTAATTTGTTCTTTTTCGTAATGGTTTCCCATACCAACAATTGGCAAAGCATGAACAGAATAACCACTTTTTACGAATTGTTTAGCTATCAGACTGCCAGATAGATCTTCTCCATGCCCATTACTTAATATTAAAATCTTAAACAATTTAAAATTCCAACCATTTTTTTACTTTGGTTAACTCAGGCCAATCTGGATATCTACTAAATCCGTCTTCAACAGATTCTTTTAACTCACTTTTCACATCTGGCATCATCATAGACATTTTTTTTATTAACTCAATATGATCCCTAACACCTTTATTATTGGTAGCCAAAAGAGCTAAAGACAAATTCATTCTTGCTTGTGGATCTTGCTGATTTAATCGAACAGCTTGTCTGGCAGCTGACAAAGCTTCTTCATTATTTTTCAAAAGTAATTGAAGCCATGATAAACAAGTCCAAGCAGCAAAGTGATTTGGAATTTGCTGTATAATTTTTTGAAAATCTTGAACGATTGGAATTAAATCTTGCCCTGCTTTATATCTTGATAAAGCTGCATTAAAATCCTCTTCGATGGGATTAATTTCGTTATTCATTATCTATTAAACTGCAAAGGAGCTTCCACAACCGCAAGTTTGAGAGGCATTTGGATTTACAAAATTAAAGCCACCTCCAATTAATTCCTTACTAAAATCTAACTGCATTCCATAAATATATAAAAGACTTTTAGGATCACAAACCACTTGAAAGCTTTGATCAGCTTTTAAGGAATAATCATAAACTTTATCATCGGGATTTATTTCATCAGTTCCTATAAAATCCATCGTATAACTCATCCCACTACAACCGCCTGATCTTACACCTACCCTTAATGCTTTTTTATCACTTTGGCCCTTCAATAAATTTGAAATTTGTTCTATAGCATCATTCGTAATTAAGATACCTTTGCCATCATCAGAATTTTTAATTTCCTGTTTAATTTCTACATTTTCCATAAACAAGGGATTCATACTATTTATAATATAAAAACTTAATCGATAGGATGCATAGAACAAACGTTATCCAAACTTGATTTGTTATAATTCTAAGAAAAAGTGAAAATTGCAATAGTTGGTTCTGGATTAGCTGGTCTTACAGCAGCAGTCAATTTAGTTGATGAAGGTCACGAAGTAGAAATTTTCGAGAGCAGGTCATTTTGGGGAGGTAAAGTAGGAAGTTGGGAAGATAAGGATGGCAACCATATAGAAATGGGTTTGCATGTATTTTTTTACAATTATGCAAATCTTTTTAAATTAATGAAAAAAGTGGGAGCTCTAGACAATTTACTCCCGAAAGATCATACTCATCTATTCATCAATAATGGTGGTAATTTAAAATCTTTAGACTTCAGATTCCCTTTAGGTGCTCCATTTAACGGACTTAAAGCTTTTTTTACCACCGAACAACTTACTTGGATAGATAAGTTCAGAAATGCCTTAGCTTTGGGTACAAGCCCAATAGTTAGAGGATTGATAGACTATGAAGGCGCAATGAAAATAATTAGAGATCTAGATAAAATTAGTTTTAAAGAATGGTTTTTAAACCATGGTGGAAGTGAAAAAAGCTTAGAAAGAATGTGGGATCCTATCGCATACGCTTTAGGTTTTATTAATTGCAAAGATATTTCAGCAAGATGCATGCTAACTATATTTATGATGTTTGCTTCAAAAACAGAAGCCTCAAAACTTAATCTTTTAAAAGGTTCTCCGCATAAGTGGTTAACTCAACCTATTGTCGACTACATAACAAACAAAGGAGCAAAAATACATCTTAACCATAAGGTAGAAGAAATCATTTATGAAAAAGAATCTTCCTCGTATTTAGTTAATCAGTTAAAAATATCTTCTCCTGAAGGAGTTAAGTCGGTATTTGCAGATAAATTTCTAGCTGCCTGTGATGTTCCTGGAATAAAAAAAATAATTCCAAAAGAATGGTATAAATTTAAAGAATTTGAAGGTTTAAAAAAGCTTAGAGCAGTAGCAGTTGCTACAATCCAATTAAGATACGATGGTTGGGTTACTGAATTACAAAAAGATAATACTGGGAACTCTCCCACTGGACTCGATAATCTTCTATATTCTGCTGATGCTTCTTTCAGCTGTTTTGCTGATTTAGCGCTTGCAAGTCCAGTAGATTATAGAAAAAAAGATATGGGTTCACTTCTTCAATGTGTTCTAACTCCTGGGGATAGATGGATGGGTAGATCCACAGAGAGGATCACAAAAGAAATAGATAAAGAAGTTCGCCGTCTATTTCCATCTTCAGAAAATCTTAAATTAATTTGGAGTAACGTAGTACAAATTCCGCAATCCCTTTATAGAGAATCTCCAGGTATGGAACCATTTAGACCAGATCAAAAAACATCTATATCTAATTTCTTTATGGCGGGAAGTTACACAAAACAAGATTATATAGACTCTATGGAGGGAGCTACAATGAGTGGGCATTTAGCTGCAGCAGCAATCTTAGAGAAGAAAGCTGAATTAGCAAAAAATCTTGCAGTAAGTTGAAAGATGGGTACATGGTTAAAACATGATGTAATAACAGTTGTTAATGCACCTCTAGAAAATGTTTGGAATACATGGAGTGATTTGGACTCAATGTCAATTTGGATGAACTGGATTGAATCTGTAAAAACAGTTGATGAAGAAACCACAACACTACCAGATTTAACAGAATGGACTTTAGCTGCAAATGGTTTTAGATTTAAATGGAAAGCGCAAATTACTGAAAGGATCGAAAAAAGTAAACTTAAATGGAAATCTATAGGAGGTTTGCCAACTGAGGGATCAGTAGTTTTCGAAAGCAAAAGTGATCAGATAACAACAGTAAATTTAGAGATAACATATGAGTTACCCAAAATGATTGCTCGGATTATGAAAGAAAATATTCTAGGTAAAATGGTTACTAATGAATTACAGGCTAATATTGATAGATTTAAAGATTTAGTTGAAGAGAATTATAAAAAAGATTTTTCTAACTAAATATATTAATTGCTTCATCTAATAGTCCTTCAAAAGTATATTTTTGTGCCTGACTATCGACTCTGCCAAAAATATTTTTACATATTTTTGTTGTTTGAGGTCCAATAGTTAATAATTTAGTTTGATCTAAATAATTTAACCATTTTTCACCAAGTGCTTTTTTTAGTAAAACAGCAGAATTTGATACTGTTTTGCCACTTGAGAAAATAATTGCATCTACTTTTCCATCATAAATAACATCAATTGTATCTTCAGGGATTGAATCAGGGCATCTAGTTTCATATGCAGCTACCTCAAATACGCGCGAACCAGCCTTTCTAAATTGATCTGCAATTAGATCCCTTCCACCAGTTTGGACTCTAGGCAAAAATACTCGCAATCCATAACCAGATATCGGAAAATTATCAATTAAACTTTCAGCAACAAATTCAGGTGGTATGAAATCAGCCTTGATCCCAAAATCATCTAGAGTTTTTGCAGTTTTTTCTCCGACTACGGCGATTTTTGTTTTTTTAGAACACTCTTTTAACGAACTATTAAAAAATCTAAGTCTCTTATCTACAAATTTAATGCCATTACTACTTGAAAAAATAATCCAATGAAAATCATCAATCTGACTTAATGCTTCGTCAAGAGGATTTAAGTCATCAGGATCGCCAATACTTATTGCAGGAAAATCATATACATTAGCACCTTTACTTGTGAATATTTTTTTAATATCAATTATCCCCTCTTTAGATCGCGTGATTATTATATTTCTTTGATCAAGGGGCAGATCAACTATTGGCATCATGATCCTCAACATCATTATCTTGATTTTTGTTTTTTAATTCATCAAGAAGTTTCAAGACTGATAATCCTTTATCAAGAACAATATCATCTTTAAAAGTTATCTCTGGAACTCTTCGCATTTCTATTCTTTGCCCTAAATTGTGCCGTATAGAGCTTTTAGCGATATTCAAATTTTCAACAATCTCTTTCCTTACTTTCTTTTCAGCAGTTGAAGTGATATAAATTTTACAATGCTGTAAATCACCAGATAAATCAACCTTAGAAATATTGACGAAATGATCTTTAATGAGATTATTTTCCAAATCATTTTGCAGAATAAGAGTTATTTCTTTTTTTAAAAGAGAAGAAACTTTTGCAAGACGGTAATTATTTGGCATTATGAGTGTAAATTTAACGGATTTGTCATCGCTTGCAAGACAAAATAAACAGTAATGAAAGCACTTAAAATAGAAGATATTAAACCTACTATTGTTAGGGGATTTGACCTATTTTTGAATAAAGGTTCAAGTAATGCAACGAGTCCTCCAACAATAATAGATATTAAATATTTAGGATATCTCGCAACATTAGAGAAAAATTCGCCCATTAGCTCCACAAATAGATTACTTTTTTAGCTAAGTTTTAACAAACATTAAATAGCATGATTACATTATATCAATTTAGGCATAGTGCTTTTTGTTTAAAAACAAGAATGGCTCTCCATGCAAAAAAACTACAATATCGAGTTGAAGAAGTAACCCCAGGAATAGGTCAATTTGAAATATTCAAATTATCAGGTCAAAAGCAAGTCCCTGTAATAGTCGATGATAATGATCAAATTATTAATGATTCTTCAACTATTTGCGAATATATAGATAAAAAAAATGATAACAATCCACTCTTTCCTGAAGACCCAATATTATTTGCACAATGCAAACTTATTGAAGACTGGGCAGATACTACAATGGCTGCAACTTGTAGAAAAGCTTTAATAAAATCTGCAATTGACAATCCACAGCTAAGAACTGCATTACTTCCAGATGAAATACCCTCTTCAGTCAAAAGTATTGTTGATAAATTACCTTTTAAAAATCTTAGTAAAATCTCTAATGTAGTTTTTTCTTCTAAAGATAATTTAGAACTTCAAAAATTGTTAGAAGCTTTATCAAAATCCTTGATCAACACAAAATATTTAGTGGGAGATAGTTTATCAATTGCAGATATTTCAATTGCAGCTCAATTATCCCTTCTTAAATTTCCAAAGTCTTCTGGGCCAATTCTTTCAGGAGAAGGAAGTCAGGAATATATAAATAACCCTTATTTAGAAAATCTCTTCATGTGGAGGAACAATCTAGAAGAGTATCTTTTTAGCGCTAACTCTCAATAAATTCAAAAGTCAATTTATATTTATTTGTTTTAATAGCATGGATATAGGGATCGCCAACTTTTGAACCATATGAAGCGACATATTGAAATCCACAAATTTTTGTTTTCTTTAAATTATTTCCTTCGAATTTATCTCCAGAACATTTTTGAAATTTACTAATAGTCTCAACTTGGTTAATCCTTGAAGCACCTGGTTTATGGGCTGTTTGAATAACAAGCTCATCAGCAAAAAATATATCATCATCTTCGATCTGATTTCTCCCTGTAATTCTTGAATCAATATACAGATCATCTTTTAAATAAGTAATTTGATTATTAATTGATTGAGGATCATTTACAACCTTGATTAAGGCATCACCAAATATTGCTTTTCCAATAGACTCAGAATTTTTTGCACGATTACCAACAATTAAATCTGAATAATTTTTATAAAAATTTACTTTATAAATCACTGGCTCTTCTGAATCATTAATCATATCTTGAGAAGTAACAAGCCAATTCCCTTCAAACCATTTTGGATAAATTAAATCTTTAGAAGTATCTGATAATTTAAGATTCGGTAAATATATTTCTGGCCATTGATTTAACCGACTTTCCAAAAACTCTCTTACGTTAGAATCAACTAAAGCAAAAGAACTTTCTAAAAAAATTCCTTGAAAAGTCAACCACAAAATTAATCCAAGAAGAATTTTCATCATGTCAAATCCACTAATAAGAGCATCAGATCATTATGTACTATTAGAGCCAGATTCAAAAGAAAAAATAGTATCAAAGCAAGAAGCAATTTTATGGTTAAAGAATTGGCTTAGTAAGACTGAAACACAAACAATATATCAAAATATAGATGACCCTGATGAGGAATTTTTTGAAGAATTTTTGGAAAGCACTTATGAATTAGAAATAAAATTGGGATACGTTATAAAATGGTTTGCGGTGAGAATTAAACCAGATTAATTAATTATTTCTTCATACATCGCATTGATTATTTTCATAGCAACTTGTTCAATATTTTCTTTTTTTACCTGAATTCTTAAATCAGCTTGAGAATATAAATTTTTTCTAGATTGAAAAATACTCATATATATATCATTTAGATTCTTTCCCTGAAGTAATGGCCTATTTTCAATTTCATTTTTCAGTCTCTCGATTGCAATATCTTTGTCGAGATCTATCCATGCAATTATCCCCTGCCTTAAAATTCCCCAGTTTTCCATCTTGGTAACTATGCCTCCACCAGTTGATATAACTAATGAAGGAATTTTGATCGTTTCCTTTAAGCAGTTTGTTTCTAATTCCCGGAAATTATCTTCTCCTTCATCATTGAAAATTTGATTGATAGATTTTTTTGCTAACTTCTCTATTAATGAATCTAAATCAATATATTTATACTTCAATAATTCAGCCAATTTCAAACCAGTTTTTGACTTACCACAACCCATCATACCTATTAAAAATATGCTTCTACCTTTGATGACCTTGACTGTTTTTTCGATAATGGATTGTTCCATAAAGACAAAAGCGTATATAAAACCTTAAGATAGTATTATTGTAGACAAGTATGACTTCCACACAATCCAAACCATCACATGGCAAGGGACGTGAATGCGTCATTACTCGACGTGCCTGCTTTAGTTCTAGTCACCGTTATTGGCTGCCTGAAAAAAGTCCAGAAGAAAATTTATCTCTTTTTGGAAAGTGCAGTATTGCACCAGGGCATGGTCACAATTATGAACTCATTGTATCAATGGGTGGAGAACTAGACTCTGATGGAATGGTCCTAAACCTTTCTGATGTAAAACACTCTATAAAAGATAAGGTTACTGGACAACTAGATTTTCGTTTTTTAAATGATGTCTGGCCTGAATTTAATGTTGAAAATCAAGAGGGCATTTTACCCACAACTGAAGCATTAGTAATGGTTATTTGGAGTCGTTTAAAAGATGATTTACCTCTTACAAGTCTAAGGCTTTATGAAAACCCAATTTTATGGGCAGATTATTTTGGAAAAAACATGGAAGCATTTTTAACAGTTCAAACTCATTTTGCAGCCGCTCACAGACTCGCAAAAGAAGAGATATCTTTTGATGAAAATAAAAAAATTTATGGGAAATGTGCCAGAGTTAATGGTCATGGTCATAACTATCTTGTCGAAATAACTGTAAAAGGAGAAATTGATAGTAGAACTGGTATGGTTTGCGACTTATCTGCACTCCAAGAAATAATTGATGATTTGGTTGTTGAACAATTAGATCATACTTTTCTGAATAAGGATATCAAATTTTTCCATAGTTGTGTTCCAACTGCTGAAAATATAGCTTTATATATTTCAGATATTCTAAAAAAGCCAATACATGAACTTGGTGCATCATTACACAAAATAAGACTACAAGAGAGTCCAAATAACGCTGCAGAAATTTATATTGATCAAAAGTTAACCAATTCATTTAATTTGAAATTAGAAAATAATTTAGTTACACAAGCTTGAGTATTCCAAAAGTAACAATAGTTATAGCATCAAGTCTTGATGGCAGAATTGCATTTCCTCAAGGTGGAGAGTCACATCTTGGAAGCGAAGAAGATAAAAAAATATTGAATAATAATTTATCAATGGTTGATGCTACCATTTTTGGTTTAGGAACTTTAAAAGCTCATCAATCAACTTTTTTAATTAAAAATCGCTGTGAAGCTAACCAAGCTAAAATATCAAAAAATCAACCAATTTCTATAATTGCTTCCAATAGTAAGAAATTTAACAAAAATTGGAAGTACTTTCGACAACCAATTAGAAGATGGCTAATTAGCTCTAATAGAATTTATAACTCATCAAATAATGACTTTGAGAAAGAAATCTTTTTTGATAATTCATGGGGAAAAACTTTAATTTCTCTCAAAAAACAGGGGATTAATAATCTAGCTCTTTTAGGAGGTACAAAACTTATAAATTCATTTATAAAAGAGGATTTAATAACAGATATAAAAATTACAATAATTCCGCAAATTATTGGAGGTCAATATACATGGATACCTCCAGAACAATCAAAAGAGATTTTTAATGTCAAAAGACTATGGGAAATAAAATCTATTAAAAATTTAATGAATAATGAAATCCACATTCATTACAAAAAAATTTGAAATAAATTAAATAATATATGAACCAAAAAATACATAAAGTTGAAGCGAAATTTTCCATTAAAGAAATCTCCAAAGAGATATGGAATGAATTAACAAATGAATTACACAATCCATTTTATGAATGGGATTGGCTTAAAAACCTTGAAACATCAAAAAGTGTTTCCAGAGAAACTGGTTGGCAACCTTTATATTTTATAGCTTATAATAATGAAGAAATTTTAGGAATCGCTCCACTTTTTTTAAAAAATCATAGCTATGGAGAATTTATTTTTGATCAGTCATTTGCAAGATTGGCTCAAGAGCTGGATTTAAATTATTACCCTAAATTAATTGGAATGAGTCCTTATAGTCCTGTAAATGGATATCAATTTTTATATAAACAAAACAAAAATAAGACAGAAATTACAAATTTACTGATAAAACATATCGAAAACTTTGCTATTACAAACAAAATTTTAAGTTGTAATTTTTTATATATCGATGAAAGCTGGGGTAATCATCTTAAATCTTTGGGATATTATGAATGGATAAATTCCAGCAGTGAATGGAGGAGTAATGGAGAAAAAACCTTTGATGATTTTCTTTCTAGATTTAACTCTAATCAGAGAAAAAATATAAAAAAAGAAAGGAAGTCAATTTCTAAACAAGATATTAAAGTAGAAATTTTTGAGGAGGATAATATAAATCAATTAATCCTCCAAAAAATGCATAATTTTTATGAGCAGCATTGTTCAAGGTGGGGAATATGGGGAAGTAAATATCTAACATCTACATTTTTCGAAAAAATCTTGGATAATAAAAAAAATCTTTTGCTTTTTAGCGCAGCAAAAAACGGTTCTAATGATATTTTTGCGATGTCAATGTGCGTTAAAAATAAAAACAACTTATGGGGTAGATATTGGGGCAGTCAAGAAGAAATCTCTAATTTACATTTTGAATTATGCTACTACCAGCCAATTGAATGGGCAATAAAAAATAGTATCCATTTTTTTGATCCTGGAGCAGGTGGCAAACATAAACGAAGAAGGGGATTTTTTGCAAAAAGCACCATAAGCTTACATAAGTGGTTTGACAAAAATATGGAAAATATAATAAATCCTTGGTTAATAGAAGTAAATAGACAAACTAAGTTGGAAATTGAATTAGAAAATGATTCTATACCCTTTAAATAAAAAATTATTTAGTTTTCCAAAGATTATTTTGGTAATATAGTTTGTTATTAACTTTCCAAAATGGATTATAATAAAGCTCTGGAGGAAAAAATAAAGATTGATAATGATCTATCCAACAGATATATAGACTTAGATCCAAACGGTTATTTCATTATAAAAGTTGATTTAGAAGAAAATAAAATAATTTTACAGCACTTTCTTAATAATATTAATGAGGAGGGATATGCTCTTGACCCAGAAACAAATGAACCAATTAAATGCGACTCTAAAGATAAAAGAGTTAGTAATGAAGTTTTTGAAGGTATTAGTGCAAAACAACTTGGAATATTAATCACTGAAGAAAGAAATGACTTAATAACGAGATTTGATCATGCTCTATATCTAGGTCGGGAATTACAAAAAGCAGAGGAATGCTTATACAAAAAATTACCATATATTCAAGATTAAGAAATTAAACGAAAAAATCTAATTTTTTGATCTGATGTTAAATTATATAAAAATAAAGAAATTAATGAACATCATTTTCTATTTTGCTTTTATTGGTTTTGGTTTTGGGGCCGCTTTCGCATTAGATAAGCTCTTAAGGGCAGTTAAATTAATTTAAAAAACTACAAAATTTTAATAGTCTCTCCATACAAATCATATTCATCAGAAAAACAAATATTTGCTTCAACAAATTTACCAATATAATTTTTCAAATCATTACTATCTTTAATGGATAAAATAACATTCCCGTCAATTTCAGGAGCAAAATGGTAAGAACGACCGATTAATTCATTATTATCAGATATTTTTTCTACCAGAATCTTCATTTTTGAACCGACATATGACTGATTTTTATTTTTAGAAATATTTTGTTGAACTGAAATAACATTATCTTTTCTTGCCTCTGCGATCTCAGGGGAAACTCTATTTGGTAAATCAAAAGCTGAAGTTCCTTCCTCAGGAGAAAAAATAAACACTCCTACATGATCAAACTTGTGCCTATCCAAAAATTTAAGAAGGTGTTCAAAATGTTCTTTTTTTTCTCCTGGGAAACCAACAATCAGACTCGTTCTTAATACAGCAGATGGAATTACTTGCCTGATTTTACTCAAAATTGATTCATTCAAAGAAGCCTGCCAAGGTCTATTCATACTCTTCAACACATCAGGATGACTATGCTGAAGTGGTAAGTCAAAATAAGGTACTATATTTTTTGAATCTTTGAAGGCTTTAATCACCTCATCAGTTAAACCAGTTGGATAAGCATAATGTATCCTTATCCAAGGAATTGGAACTTTTGAAAGCTCATTCAGAAGTTTAGCTAATGAAGGTTTTCCATAAATGTCTTTTCCATAATTAGTTGTTATTTGACTAATTAGTATGATTTCTTGAATACCCTGCTTTGCAAGACTTTTAGCTTCTGAAATTATAGAGTCTATTGTTCTACTTCTTTGAGGACCTCTCAACTTGGGAATAATACAAAAAGCGCAATTATAATTACAGCCCTCAGCAATTCGAAGATAAGCAACAAATTTTTTTTCATCTACAAAACGAGGTGTTGCTTCATCAGCAATAAATTCAGGAATTCTTGAAACTTCATTCACGATTTCACCTTTTTCTACTCTGTTCAAAACCTTTGCTATCTTTTGATAATCTCCTGTTCCAACCAAACCTTTTATTTCGGGTATTTCTTTTAAAAGTTCTTCTTTAAAATGCTGGGCCAAACAGCCTGCAACAATAACTTCCTTTCCTTGATTCGTATATTTTAAAATTTTCCTAATTGATTCCTCTCTAGCTGTTTCAATAAAACTGCAAGTATTTACAACAACAACATTTGCATCCTCTAAATTACTATCAACTTCATAGCCCTCTTTATCTAATAAGCCTTGCATATGTTCTGTATCAACAAGATTTTTCTCGCAACCAACATGACTGAATGCAACCTTAGAAAGTTTTTTGTCTTTTACGTTGAGATTATTTTGTTTCACAAGCTTTAAAAAATTAAAAAATTCAAAATTCAAAAAGCATTTCGTATTTTACTCACATGCCAAGATAATATTAGGATAGATCATGTAAATAACAAACTTTCATTTTTTATGGCGCTAAAGACTTTGAAAAGTAGAAGTAAAAAAGATTTGAAATGGCCAAAAATCATAATTGCAATTCTTAGCACTATAGGGATAGTTGACACAGGTTCTATTACTTTAAAAAACTGGGGATTATTTACATCGCTTTCATGCCCAGGCACACAAAATGGTTGTGAAGCAGTTTTAAATAGTCCTTGGGGTACTTTATTTGAAAATAATGATTTTAATATTCCTCTCTCATTAGCAGGATTCATAACATATTTATCAATATTAGTTATCACAATAATACTTTCAGTTAACTTAATTTCTCCAAAAGAAACGCTAAATAAGTTTTTATGGTGGTTAATATTTATAATCTCTTCTGCCTCTTCTACATTTAGCTTTTTGTTACTCAATATAATGTTTTTTAAGATTCAAGCATATTGCTTTTTTTGTATACTTTCAGCAATTTTATCGTTTTCTATCTTTATAATTTCTATCATTGGAGCAAAGTTTGAAAGTAGAGAACCTATGATTTTTAGAGGTTTCATAGTCGCAATAAGTGTTTTGCTCGGTGGCCTAATTTGGTCAAATAATGTAGACCCTTCAAATGCTATTGATATTCCAATTCCCACTGAAAATATATCCCCGGTAATTACCACATCAAGTTCGCCCCAGAAGATTAAATTTGCAAAATTTTTGAGAGAAAACAATATTGTTATGTATAGTGCTTACTGGTGTCCCCATTGCCACGATCAGAAACAACTATTTGGTAAGGAGGCAGTAAAAGAATTAACAGTTATTGAATGTGCTAATGATGGAAAAGACAATCAGTTTGAGCTTTGCCAAACTAAAGGAATTAGTGGCTTTCCTTCATGGGAAATAAACGGAGAAATTTATAGTGGTACACGCGACTTGAATGATTTAGCGAAAATGACTAGTTATCAAGGAAATTCTAACTTTTAATAAATCTTTTTTTTATAGTTTGATCTAATTTTTGTCTAGTATGGCATTCCCAATTTTTATCTTTCTCTGGAAAATCTACCCTATAATGCCCTCCTCTACTCTCCTCTCTAAATAGACATGCATTTAATAAAGTAATTGTCGTTATTTGTCTATTCTTTAAATCAAGTAATAAATTAAGAGCTCTCCTATTGCGTTCACTGAATTTGATTGTTTGATCTAATTTTATTTTTTCAAGATTATTTAGTAAATCATTTTTTTGCAATTGAGCCATATCATCTTGAGTTTTTTGTAGAAATTTGCGCATATTTATCTTATTTCGAGACACCCCTAGATTGGACCAACAAAGTTTTCTTAATTCATCAATTTTTTCCGCAATTTTAGATATTTGATCTTCTTTAGGATCTTGAATATCAAACTTTTGGAACGATCTATCAAATCTTGCGAATTTGGGACGATCATTCAAAACAATAGAAGACATTTTTCTTGCAAAAACAAGACATTCCATCAATGAATTACTTGCCAATCTATTAGCACCGTGTACACCTGTTGAGGCAACTTCTCCCACGGCATATAATCCTTTTCTTGTGGTAGATGCATTTAAATCAGTTTTAACACCTCCCATCCAATAGTGAGCTGCAGGTGCAACAGGAATAACCTCATTTAGAGGGTTAACACCATAATCCAAACATCGACTTAGGATAGTTGGAAATCGTTCTACAATTTTTTCTGGATCAATGTACCGAAGATCTAGACCAACATGATCAATATTATTATCATGCATATTCTTCATAATTGCTCTACTAACCTGATCTCTAGTAGCTAAATCGCGATCTTTAAGATTTTTAACTGGGCTTTCACCATTTTTATCAACTAAGATAGCGCCTTCTCCTCTAAGTGCCTCAGATATTAAGAAACAAGGTGCACCATAAAATTTTAAAGCGGTTGGATGAAATTGAACAAACTCTAAATCTTCAATAGCAGCTCCTGCTTTCCATGCAAGAGCTATACCCTCTCCAGAGGATTGAGCAGGATTAGTAGTATTAGTAAATAAGTGGCCACCTCCACCTGTAGCTAAAACAACAGCTCTCGCTTGAATAAAATATAAATTCGCTCCATCAAGAACCTGAACTCCTTTACATTCTTCGTTTTCAATAAGAAGTTTAGTTACTCTTACACCCCTACAATGAAGAATATTTTTTTCATTCTCAATATGATCTTCTAGAACTTCAACTAATGCTCTGCCAGTACGATCTTTAACATGCAAGACTCTCCTTCGAGAATGGGCTGCTTCTAAAGTAGTAGCTAGTTGATCAGAACTTTGATCAAAAATCATTCCTAAATTCTGCAACCTATCTACACAAACTGGGGCTTCTTTAACCAGCATTTCTACTGCTTGAAAATCACATAGTCCATCTCCTGCCTTTAAAGTGTCATTTGCATGAAGATCAAATGAATCATCTTGTCTGATGACAGATGCTATTCCTCCTTGAGCCCATCTACTAGAAGATACTTTACTAGTATTTCTATTTAAAAGAAGTACTTTTAAACTTGCAGGTAATTCAAGACAAGTCATAAGGCCCGCAGCCCCAGCACCAACCACTATTACATCCCAATTATTTATTGGTATGGGTTCTTGTGAAAATGGAGCCCTAAGCATTAAACCAATCCACTCAAAGTTGGTTGTAGAATTGCTAAAAAGACAAAAATACCATCAACAATTATTGTCGTTTGAATTACATAACTGGTAACCAATAGTGCTTTACCATTAGTAGTATTAATAGTCGCAGAATCAAAAATTTCTTTTGAAATAACCCAAAGTATTAGTGCAGCAAAAAAAATTATAGATAATGATTTTATTTGAATAAGATTTTCTGAGGTTTTTTGAAGAATTAGAGGTGCATTTTCAGAATCTGCTGTTATGACCTGCTTCCATTGATCCATAATTCCGACCAAAAATATTGTAATGTCAGTAACTGCAGTTCCAAATAAAGAAGATATATAAAAACTAGAACCAATTCTCCAATTAGTACCAAGGCCAATTAAAGCTAATGGGAGGACTACAGCTTCAACAGGAATATGTAGGATAGGAAATGGGCTTAACCATCCCCAGAACAAACATCCACCTAGCCAACTACCTGATACACCAAATAATAATGAACTGATAATGAAACATTTATTTGATTCTTTTTTATGCAAAAAATATGCTACTAGGAGGATTATAAATGTAAAACAAAGAGCACTAATTGGTTCTAATCTAACCCAAGGGGCTTGAACAAATATAGGTAAAATTACAAAAAAAGAAGTCCACAATCTTAGAGAAATTGGCCTTGATAAAAGAGTACTTTCATCTGCATCAGGTGATTTATGAAATTCATAGTTCAATTTATCTTTCACTTCTAAATTTTTTGTAATTAATTCTTTCAATGAATAAAACTTATTAAGTTATTTTAATTAATTTAAATCGTGTTTTAAAAAACTGCGAATGCCATATTTTAATAAATTAAAGGCCCCTAATTTGAAAACGATATTTAGTATTTTAAAAGTATTTAATACACTTTGAGTCATATATGAGTTTAGAATAAAAATAAAGAAGAATATTTAAAATTTAATTGTGTGGAAAGAAATTAATTACAAAGAAGAATCGAATGATCTTTTGATTCCCAATATTACTTATAAAATAAGCCCTGCAGAAATTGAAAGTATTGAAGCTAATTCCATTGCTCAACAAATAGGATTCGAATCAGGTGATTCCATTATTAGTATAAATGGAAAAAAACCAAGAGATTTGATTGATTATCAGATTCTAATTAGTGAAGAAGTTTTAGACATATCAGTTTTAGATAAAAATGATGAAATTCATAATATAAGTATTGAAAAAGATCAAGATGTCAATTTAGGTATAAATTTTAAAGATGCATTATTTGATTCAATAAAGCAGTGCAATAATAAATGTCCATTTTGTTTTATAGATCAACAGCCAAGCGGTAAAAGAAAAAGCCTTTACGTAAAAGATGATGATTATAGATTAAGTTTCCTATATGGCTCTTATCTAACTCTTACGAATTTAAAAAAAGAAGATTGGGAAAGAATTTCTACACAAAAACTATCCCCACTTTTTATTTCTGTTCATGCAACTGATCCTGAAATTAGAAAAAAATTATTAAAAAATAAAAAAGCAGGCGTAATTCTTGATCAAATCTCTTGGTTTGAAAAAAACTCGATTCAAATACATGCTCAAATTGTTGTATGTCCAGATATAAATGATGGAGAAGTTCTTGAAAAATCAATTTTTGAACTTGCAGAATTCCATAAACAAACTTCTAAAACAGTGCTTTCAGTGGCAATAGTTCCTGTAGGACTTACAAAATTTAGACCTGAAAATGATGGATTGAAATCAATAAGCTCAGAATACGCAATAAAAACTATAAAACAAGTAGAGAAGATTCAAGCATCTTTACAAATTAGTCTTGGGACTCGTTTTTGTTGGCTAGCAGACGAATGGTATTTAATAGCAGGTATAAATTTACCTAGTCACACAACCTACGAAAATATGCCACAAGAATCAAATGGAGTAGGATCGATTAGAAGTTTTCTTAAAATATTAACTATTAAAACTCGTAACTTACCGAAGAAAATCAATAAAATCAGAAAAGTTAGTTGGATTGTAGGGAAATTAGTTTATGAAGCACTTATTCCAACAGTAGAAAAGTTAAATCTCATAGATGGATTAACTATTAAATTATATGGTCTACCAAGCATTTATTGGGGTCAAGAACAAGTCGTTACAGGACTTCTAACTGGTGAAGATTTAATTCACGGATTATCTAAAAAAGATCTTGGAGAAGCAGTTTTTATTCCATCAATTATGTTAAAGCATAATAGTGAATTATTTTTGGACGACAAAAACATAAGTGAAGTCTCACAAATTCTGAATACAAAAATTCACATTCTTGATAACCCAGATGATATTATTAATACTCTGATTGGTATATCAAAAAGTCAAGAATTCTAGATTATGCATAGAAAATTAATACATACATTTTTAATACCATTTTTTTTATTTTTTGACTCCAATAACGTACTATTTAGTCAAAATAAGGATGAAACCAAACTAATCAATTCCACAAAAGAACGAGAAAATTTAATTAGTTATTCAGATATTAATAAAATCATTTTGAACAATAATCAAGAACTAAAATCACTAAATGAACTAGTATTGTCCGCAAAATTTAATCTCAACAGTAAGTTGGCAAAGAGAAATCCGACCTTAGATTTTAATGTGAATGGATTACCACAATATCAAGTAGGTAGAACTTACAATAGCAACTCTGGAAATACAAAAACTTCACAATTGTCAGTCAACCCCTCTTTAAGACTGAACTTAGATCTGATTGATCCTCTCAGAGGTAATGAAATTAAAATAGCAAAGTTGAATTATGAAATAGCACAAAATAACTATGACATAAAAAAAAGAGATTTAATCCAAGAAGCAAAGAGTCGATATCATGACCTGCAAAAATCATATCAAGATGTAATAAATAAAGAAATTACTCTAGATTTATCAATTCAAAGTCTTAAAGATGCGGAATCAAAGTTAGAAACTGGAATTGGTACGAAGTTCGAAGTTCTTGAAGCTAATGCTCAATTAACGAGAGATATGCAGTTTCTTAATGAAAAAAAAATTCAACAAAAAATTAATAAGCTTGCGCTTAAAGAGATATTAAATATAAAAGAAGGTTTTAATATAGAAAGAAAACAAGCTTTAAAAGGCTACTGGAATTATGATCTCGAAACAAATTTAAAAAATGGATTACAAAGTAATCTATCTTTAAAAAACACTAGAATTCAAGAAAAAATTAAGCAAAACCAGGCAAAAAATTTCCTTAATGCTAATAAACCAAAAATTTTTATTAGTAATACTTTTTCTTCATCTTTTACTAAAGGTGATTCGTTAACTTCAACATTAATCGATAGTGATGAATATGGATCTTCTTATACAAATACAATAAGCCTAAATTTTTCTTGGAACATCTTTGATGGCGGTCAAAATAAAAATTCTTCTAAATCACAAAAAGCATCTGCTAAGGCAGAAAATTTTTCATATGTTAATTTTCAAAATATTCTTAAATCAAATATTAGTAAAGCACATCTAAATTTAAAATTGAATCAAGCAAAAATACTTTCTACATTAGATGAATTATCTTCTACTAAAGAATCCTTAAGATTATCTAGATTAAGATATGAAGTGGGAATCTCAACTCTGAAAGATGTTCTCATCAGACAAAAAGAATTAAGCGACGCAAGGTCTAAAAATATTGACGCAATTTATAAATATAATTTAAATTTAGATCAGCTTGAGAGATTAACTTTTCTTAAAATAAATACAAATTGTACCGATCAATCAATTGATAAAAGTAATGATCAACCCTATTCAATATGCGATATCTAAATGCAAACAAATAAGTTAACAAAAAAACAATTAAAAGAATTAGATTCATTATTTGATTTGGTTAGCGAGCGTCAACTAAAAGACTTTGGAAATATAAGTGCAAGTAATAAACCAGATGGATCTTTGATTACAAGTTGTGATTTATGGAGTGATAAAACTATAGTAAATGGTCTTTCCTCAATTGCACCAAAAGAGGGAGTTCTTAGCGAAGAAGGGGATAAATTAATTCCTCATAGCGATGCCTATTGGATAGTTGACCCACTGGATGGGACAACAAATTTTGCTGCTGGTATTCCATATTGGTCTATATCAATTGCCAGATTCGTAGCCGGTAAACCTCAATCTTCTTTTTTGATTATTCCTACATTAAAGAAAAAATTTTTATCTATTCAAGGCGAGGGCGTATGGTTAAATAACACTAAGATTGAGCCTAATATCAATAACCAAAGAAGTGCATGCGTATCTTTATGTAGTAGATCTATAAAAATCTTACAAAAAAAACCAAATTCAATATTTCCTGGAAAAATAAGGCTCTTAGGTGTATCCAGTTTAAATTTAACAAGTGTGGCGATGGGACAAACTTTTGGAGCTATTGAGTCAACACCAAAGATATGGGATATTGCAGCAGCCTGGTTATTATTAGAAGAACTTAAATGTTCAATAGAGTGGTTAGAAACAAATCCTTTAAATTTAGTACCAGGACAAAACTTGAGCAATGTTAATTTCCCATTAGTTGCTGGTAGATCCATAGAAAAAATTAAAATCTTAAGACCTTGGGGTAATTTACTATTAGAAAACTAGTTACATCATAAATAAATAATTCCTTGAAAAATTGCTTTATTAGATACAATTAAAAGTAGATATGATAGGTATTTGAAGAGAATCAATATGCAGCGAAGCACAACCTGGATACTAAAAAGTTTGTGGGGTGCTTGTGAGAGATGGAGCAAATCTGATTGTATTGATTTAAGTGCTGCATTTGCGTACTACACACTACAATCATTTTTTCCTATTCTCCTAATCTCTCTTTCAATAGCATCATGGTTTCTAGGTAAACAAGAAGGTCTAGATCAACAAATAATTTCTGTTGCAGCTCAGATCTTACCTCCTTCTGTAGTTGAATTAGTAGAAACAACATTATTTAAATTAATTGATCAAGGTTTTGGCGCAGGTATTCTTGGCGCAATGTTTTTGCTTTTTACAGCGGGAAATGCATATTTATCTCTCCAACGAGGTTCAGATAGGCTATGGGAAGACGAACTTCCCTCTAAAAAAGTAAATGCTGCGTGGAGAGAACAAGCATCAAGGTTTCTTCGAAATAGAGTTGAAGCTTTTTTAATAGTATTCTTTATAGGTTTTCTAATGGTATTAGATCAGATTAGTGCGAATCTTAGAATGATACCAACTAATGTCTTAGAAAATATTTCAAAATCCAATAATCTTATTTCTCATTTATTACTGAAATTGCCTCTTTTACAAGTTGGTCAATTTGCCATACCACTAATTGGCTTTTCTTTAATGGCCCTTATGTTACAAGCTCTCTTACCTAGTAGAAAAGTTCCTTTGAGGCCACTTTTGCCTGGATCTTTTCTTATTGGAATTGGTCTAACCACCTTGAACCTTGCGGTAAGTAAAAGTATTCTCTCGCTAGGAGTAAGGTTTCAAGCTTATGGTTTTATTGGGGGTTTTCTTGTACTTACTTTATGGGTATGGCTTTTAGGAGTAATTTTATATTTTGGACAGTGCTGGAGTGTTGTTATTGCTAGTATGTCTCTAGTAAATAAAAAAAGGATAAAAAAGATATCTTAGAAGAATGGATTATTTCCTTAAAAGCAATAAAACCTTGCTTACTTACACTTTAATAACGCTTTTCATAATATCTACATTAGGAATAAAATTTTTTATCAGCTTTCTTGGTAATATTCTACTTCTTTTATTTTTAATTCCTATATTCTTATTACTAATATTATTTATAGGTTTTAACTCTTATAAATCAAAAATCAATACATGTAACAATTGTGGAGCAATATCCCTAGGTTTAAGTGATACCTGTATGAACTGCGGTGGAGAACTAAAGGATACAAACAAAGAAAGTAAATTTAATAAAAATCCGAGTGAGAGAACAATTGAAGTAAATGCAGAAGAAGTTAAATAAAACTTAGCCTATGCCAATTTGTCGTAAAATGCTTTGTCCAGTAATTAGTTCAGTTCCTAACCCAATCAAAATACCCATCATAGCCATACGACCATTCCAGGTTTCGGCGAAATTCACAAATCCAAATCTTGGTTGATTGTCATCGTTCATAATAAGCTTCTTTTTTACTGCTGTTATTTTAACGTTTTGAGGAAGAATTTACGAAAAATAATAAATGATTATTTAACATGTCTAATACCATCAACAGGACGATACTCATCTCCAGTGAGTTCCTCATAAATGATGGCTGGCAATCCTGTATCAAACATTGTTTGTAACGCTTCCTTGAGCATAGGATTCCATCCTCCAGTACTTACTTTGCCATGCCTTACTGTCCAATCCCATGTTCCTTGTAGATCTCTTGGTATTCTCCCTTCTCTATCTCTTCTAGCAACTAAATCTAGAGATTCTACTATACCAACAATAACTGGATTTTTACCATAAGAAGGGGTGAGACTTAGTTCAAGCCTAACGGGATCTTCTTTAACCATTTTTAAACGAAACCTTGGTGGTAACTTAAGGGATCTTATGACCGCTGAGACAATTTTTGTTCTTAATTCCAATTTTTTTCCTTAAATTTAAATTCAATTAATCAGTTGTTGAACCCTTTTCTTCAAGAGGAGAATCATTATCATTTGAAAATCTCACTGTTAGGAGCTCCTCTTCTGTAATATTTCCTGATTTATCAAGAAGTTCTGGATGTATTGTATATTTTTTTTGTTTAAAATTTGAGTTATTAAAACGTTTTTTTTCTGATCCAGATATATTCCATCCATTTGACATCACTTTAAAAGCTTTCCAAACTAAATAAGTCAGGGCTGCAGAATATATAATTGGAAATAGAATTGTCATTCAGCCTATAAATTAATAAGTAATTTAATTTATATAATAGCTCGAAAAAAAGAAAATTAGCTATTTTAAGTTACTAAATTCTTCTCTAAACTAAATTAATTTTTTTGTATAGTTATAGTAATACAACACAAATATTGTGTACCAAATGAATAAGAAGATAATAAGAAAATCAAAATTGAGAAGCGACAAGAATAATAAATTATTTCTCTCGTCAGCAATTGCATTAGGAATTTTATATCCGACAAATGTGATAGCCCAGTCATTAATTAATACAAAATTAAATGAAATAAATAATTATTCAAGCAAATCTTTCATAACTAAAGCCGTAGAAAGAACTGGTTCCTCTGTGGTGACAATTGATACTCAAAGATATGTTAAAAAAAGAAAATTTCAAAGAAATTCTCAAATATTTCTAGACCCATATTTTGAGAGGTTTTTTGGATTAGATTTACCTAACGACAATCAGCCAAAGATAGAGCAAAGCCAAGGAAGTGGATTTATATTCGCAGACGGACTTGTAATGACTAATGCTCATGTTGTAAATGGATCCGATAAGGTAATTGTTGGTTTAACCAATGGCAAAAAATTAAACGCAAAACTTATAGGTCAAGACTTTTTTACTGATATAGCGGTGCTTAAGATTGAAGGAAAAGGGCCTTGGCCAAAAGCCCAATTGGGAGATTCAACAAAAATTAAAGTTGGTGATTGGGCAATCGCAGTTGGCAATCCATTCGGACTGGAAAACACAGTTACCCTTGGTATTATTAGTAATCTAAATAGAAACGTTACTCAATTAGGAATATATGATAAAAAACTTGAATTGATTCAAACAGATGCTGCTATTAATCCTGGAAACTCTGGAGGTCCACTACTAAATAGCAATGGAGAAGTAATTGGTATTAATACCTTGATAAGATCAGGGCCTGGAGCGGGTTTAAGTTTCGCAATTCCAATTAATAAAGCTAAAGAAATTGCTTATCAACTAATAAATAACGGAAAAGTAATACATCCTATGATTGGTATAAGCCTAATAGATGAAAGTAATCCTGAAACTAATGATATCTCTGTAAAAGTTGGTTATGTAGTACCAAATAGTCCAGCTGAAAAAAGCGGATTTAGGATAAATGACATAATCATAAAAGTGGGCAATAAAGATATTGAAGCAGCTTCAGATGTTATAAGCCAAATAAGTAAAAATGGAATTAATAAAAAAGTAAATATATTGTTAAAGCGAAGAAATACACTTATAAGAGTTAAAGTTCAACCAACTGATATTACTAATCTACAAAGTAACTAAAAGATTTATTTGTTGATTACAAGTTTTTGTACTTTTTTTATTTTTTTTCTAAAAAATATTCGTAATCACCATCATATGAAAATAACTTTGAATCTTTAATTTCGACAATTCTATTTGCAACCTTTGAAATAAAATATCGATCATGAGAAACAATTAATAATGAACCTTTATAATTTTTAATTGCTAATTCTAAGTTTTCTTTAGATTGAAGATCTAAATGATTAGTTGGTTCATCCAGTAGCATAAAATTACTAGGATTCATAATCATAAGAGCCAATGCTAATCTTGCCTTTTCTCCACCACTGAGTTGTCTAACATATTTAAAAACAGTTTCATTTTGAAAGCCAAAACCTCCTAAAAATGTTCTTACTTTTTTTTGTGACCACTGCGGAGATTCATAGCATATTAAATCAATAATCCTCTCCTCAAGTGAAAGTGCTTCAGCCTGATTTTGTTCGTAATAACTGGTAATTACATTATGTTTGCCAAGATTAATTTCTCCAATTTCAGGAGATATTTTTTTCATAATAATTTTAAGCAATGTAGATTTACCGCAGCCATTAGGTCCTATTACTGCTATTTTTTCTCCCGAAGAAATCTTTAAATTGACATCTAAAAAAAGGATTCTATCCTCATAACTATGCGACAAATTTTTGATATTTAGAACTAATTTTCCTGAGCGAGGACAATCAGGAAAATTAAAAGCTGGACTTTTTGATTTTGCTTTAGGAGCCTCAATTTTAGAAATCTTATTTAATTGTTTTTCTCGACTCTTGGCTTGAGAACTTCTAGTTGCACTAGCTCTAAATCTATCGATGTACTTCTTCTGAATCTGAATTTCTTTTTGTTGTAATTGATATGCTTTATTTTGTGTTTCTTCATTTAAAGATTTCTGTTCCACAAAAAAAGAATAGTTACCATTATAAATTTCAGATATTCCTCTATCTACAAAAATTATTTTTTTACATAATTTGTCTAAAAAATATCTATCATGACTAATTATTATAATTGCAATCTTTAGCGATGATAGATATTCTTCCAACCAGAAAATAGTATCTAAATCTAAATGATTGGTTGGTTCATCAAGTAAAAGTAAATCAGGTTTTTGTAAGATAATTTTTCCAAGAGCAATTTTCATCTGCCAGCCTCCTGAAAAATTTCCAACTAATTTATCAGCATCTTCGATAGAGAAACCTAGTTTTGGCAATATTTTTTCTACATCAGATTGCATTTTATAGCCACCTAATGATTCAAATTTTGCTTGATATTTAGCGTGTTGATTTACTGATATTTCAAGTTCCTCAATATGTTGTTTTATATCTAATGATTTTAATTTTTTTTCAATTTCCAATAGTTTAAGAGCAACTATTTTTATATCTTTGAAGGAACTTTCTAATTCCTCTCTCACTGAAAAATTCAAGTTACAATCTAACTCCTGTTTTAAATGGGAAATTTTAGGATTTCCCTCTTTGATAATAGTGCCACTTGTTTGATCTTCTTCACCAATTAAGATCTTAAATTGAGTTGATTTTCCTGCACCATTGGAACCAACTAAGCCAATTTTTTCTCCTTTCTTGATCTCCCAATTAATATTTTTTAAAACAACATCTGTAGAATAAATTTTGCTTACACCTTCAAATCTAATCACTGTTTTAAAAATAGAATTTACAAAATCTGAGCTTATTTACTAAAAAATAATTTGTGGAATAAAATTAAATTATGAAAAGGATAGAACAAATTGTAGTAATTTTCATAGCTGCAGCTCTTGCAATTCCAAGTTATTGGTTTTTTTGGACTCTAGCTGGTGGAGGTGGCTACAACAGAAGAATAAAACCTACGACGAATCAAAACAACAATTATTCGAAACCTTATACTAGAGACCTCCTCGAGCCTTAACTAACCACATTTTAGTTGCCTCGTCGTCAATAGTACCCAAATATTCAATAACCTCCTCTTTCGTGACAGCAATATTATACTCGTTTCCGATATCGCAAATTTTATCTAGGGCTTTTTTAGGATTAGTCAAAGCTGTCATAAATAAACTTTGTTTCTTTGTGGAATCGTTAGCTATTAACTTATAGAGCTTTTCAGCATTACTAGACATGTTTTTAGAATCTATTTATTAATAGACTATTACTTCAAGCTACATTTTTTTCATTATATTTATTAAAAGATAAATCATTATCCGTATCTTTAATTTCTTTTGCTGATGCATCTGCCATACTTCTTGCATCTAAACATAATACCTTTCTTAGTTTCGCAAAATTAGCTGCATGAGATTTTCTACCATCTTTTTGAGCATAATATTCAGACTGTTGAAGAATATGATGAAGATGAGTTAACAAATATGGACTAATTACAGCTGATACCAAGACATCACTATTTTCATTATCGTGAGAATCAGAATTAACTAATTTTTTTTTCTTTTTATCAATTATCGACCTATTAGGTGAATCAAGTTTTCTTGAATTTTTCATGGGGCAATACAAACAATTAATTGATACGGACATAAATTTCCTTACTAATAATATACACAAAGATAGTATCCTTGACTAACTGTGTATACTAATAAGTAACAGTTATCCACTTTGAATCATGGCTACCCGTCAAAATTCAACAAATGGGAAGCCTAAATCACCTAGAATTCAAGTAGTTCTTCCAGAATTAATTTGTGAGCAACTGACTAATTTAGCTAATAATGAATCTCGGACAGTAAGTAATATGGCAAAAGTTTTAATACAAGAGGGTATAAAAAAATATTTTGAGAAAGAAGGCAACTTTCTTGTCTCAGAAAATAATTTAAATACAAATAAATTTAGAGACGAACTTGAAAAACAAAGCATCAAAAGATTAAAAAAAGCTCCTCAAAGGATTAGATACTATAGAAAATCTGATTTAAAGTAATTAATTTTGAGGTAATTTCTGTAAATCTGCAGTTTTTCCCATAACTACCAAAATATTTCCTCTTTCCAAAATATATTTTGCAGGAGGATTAACTGTTAACTGTTCAGCAGGTCCTGCTGCTAAAACATTTACTAAATAATTTTTTCTCAAATTTAAATCTCTTAAAGATCTTCCAATAAATTCTTCTGGAACAGTTATTTCATCTATACCAGTTTGGTTATCTAATTCCAATCTTTCGATTAGATTTGGTCTAACTAATTCTAAACCTAATCTTTCGCCTTGCATTCTGGAAGGGAAGACAACTTTATCTGCACCTACCCTTTTTAACATCTTTTCATGCAAGTCACTCGTAGCTCTAGCTATTACTCTTTTGACTTTGCTACCCTCACTATCCTTAGCAATAAGTGTAGTTGTTATACTTGCTTCAATGGGTTCACTTATACCTACCACAACAGTATTCATTTCAAGTATTCCAGATTCCTTCATAGACTCTTCATCAGTACAATCTACAACTCTCGCTTCTATCGAAGGTTCTAATTGTCTCAAATCATCAATAGCTTTTTCCGAATAATCTGCAGCCAAAACATCTGCACCATTACTTATAAGTTCTCTACAAACAGCGGTTCCAAATCTTCCAACGCCGACAACTGCAAAAGTTAGGGCTTCTTTTTCCCTCTTTTGAGACCACTGCCACCAATCAGCCATAATAAAACTCAGTCAATCCTAAACATAAAGATCAGCCCTAGGATAGCCAATTCTCTTTTGTCTATCTATTCTACTCTTATAAAGAGCCTCCCAAAGTGCACTCAATAGCAAAAGGATACCAAGCCTACCCACAAACATGCCGACAATAAGGATAAATTGGCCAAAATGATTTAATTTTGCAGTTAAACCAATATCAAATCCAACTGTTGCAAATGCAGATATACAAGTGAACAGAATTTCCAAGAATGTAAAAGATTCTTTTTTTACAAATGTATTAGTTGTACTTAACAGCATTGCCATTAAAAGCACAAAAAGTAAAGAGCCTACAGTAATTCCAACTGCCTTTAAAATGACTTTATCTGAAATTAATCTATTACTAATAATTACATCTTTTTGACCTCTTAAAGTTGATCTAGTTGCGGCCATTAAAGCAATAAATGTAGTTGTTTTTATGCCTCCACCTGTTCCGCCAGTACTCGCTCCAATAAACATCAGTGTCATTAATAACAAAAGACCGGTATCCGAGATAGAGTTCAATGAGATTGGATAATTTGTAAAACCTGCAGTTCTTGCACTCACTGTTTCAAAGATTGATGATAGTAACTTTTCAACCAAATTCAAATCATTAAAGAATTGACTATCTAGCAATGATTCAATCATAAAGAATCCTAATGATCCGAATAATATTAAAGACAGGCTTGTCCTAATAACTAGTCTGGAATGAAGGCTCAATTTTTTATATGAAAGATTTTTTTTATTACTCCAAATATCGTCAATTACCCGCCATCCCAGTCCACCCATAACAATTAGAAAAACAAAGACACTATTAACTAGAAAATTTGTTCTGTAGTCTTGAAGACTATTTGACCATAAAGAAAAACCTGCATTGTTATATGCAGATATGCTGTGAAAAATTGAAGTCCAAAGTCTTTCCCAATTATTTTGAATATCTACAAACCCAAAAGAATATAAAACCATTGCGCCTAAAGATATGATACAAGTTGCAGTAATAGCAATGCTTTGAAAAGTTCGACCAATTCCTCCAACTCCAAATTCATCTAAAGTTTTTCCTTTGTCTAATCTTGTTCTAAGCTTTGTTCCCTTTACAACGAAACCTTGTAAAAATGTCGTGATAGCCATTAATCCTAGACCACCCGATAAAAGCATAAAAGCCAAAAATACTTGGCCAAAGAAATTTAAATCGACACCAATATCAATTATGGTTAGGCCAGTAACGGTTATAGCAGAAGTAGATGTAAAAAATGCTTCCCATAAACCAACCTTTGAAGATGAACATAAAGGGGAACTTAAAATTAAAGTCCCAAAGAAAATAATGAATAACCCTGTGACAATAGTAAATTGAGGTACAGATAGTTTTCTGTAAACATCTTTTAACTTGTATAAATTACTCTTAAATTTCACTTTATTTATAAAAATTTAAAATTATCAATGCTGGCACTGAGAATGACATTATAAGTGTTAATCCAGCTCCGTATTTAGCAATATCAAAAAATCTATATCTTCCAGGGCCGAAAACCATTAAATTTGTTTGATAACCCATTGGAGTCAAGAAAGACTGACTTGCTCCGAATAAAACAAGCATTATTAAAGCGTTAGGTGAAATCCCTAAAACATTTGAAAATTCGATCGCGACAGGCAAAATCAAGGCAACAGAAGCAGCATTACTAATAAATTGAGTAAGGATAAGGGTCGATACAAAAATTAAGACTAGTGCAAAATAAAGAGGCATTCCATTAAGAGCAAAATTGAGATTAACTGCTATTAAATCTGCTAATCCTGTGACTTGCATAGCTACACTAAAACTTGATAATGAACCCAGTAATAAAATAACGTCTAACCTAATTGATTTTTGTATTTCAGCAGGTCTTAAACATCCAAAAGCGACCATTGCAATAACTGCTAAAAGAACTGACCCTACTAATGGAATATTGGTAACCGAAGGCAAAACCACCATTCCTATAGCAATTGCAATAGATATAGGTTTTTTTATCAAAAAAGGTAAATCATCTTCAAATTGATCTAAAATAAGCAAATCATTACTGGCTTGCAAACCTCTTATTGAATCTAACGGAGCTTGCAATAATAAAACATCCCCAGCCCTTAAAACAGCCTGTCCTAATCTTTCCTGAACAGTTTGCTGACCTCTTCTGAGTGCCAAAACTGTTGCATTATGACGCTGCCTAAATCTTAATTCTCTCAAACTTGCCCCAGCAAGAGTTGAGCCTGCTGGCAACAAGGCTTCAAAAGTTTTTGTACCTTCATCATCTGAGAAAACATTAGCTCCGTCGAAAGATGTTTTATTTTCTCCTAACAGAATGGTGTGTTCTTGCTGCAGTCTAAATAAATCTGCCCTTGTAACGCGGATTATTAATCTATCATCCGGTTCAATCTTTCTATCAGCCAAAGGAGGAAGAATAACTTTTCCATTTCGTTGCAATTCCAGAACATCAACGTCAAATCGTCTTTGCAGTCTACTATTTCTGACAGATTGTCCAACTAATTCTGAAGTAGAAGGAATAGTGACTTCAGTAAAGTAAATATTCATATCCCCATTTTTAATAAACTCTTTATCTCTCCCTCTATCTGGCAAAAGCATGTCAGAAACAAGAATCATATAGGTTGTGCCTATAAGCCACACAGGAATTCCAACTGAAGTCAAACTAAATAACTCCAAAGCTCCATAACCTAATTGTTGACTAATATCACTTACAAGAAGATTTACTGAGCTACCTAATAGTGTCAGAGTTCCACCTAGTAAAGTAGCAAAAGAAAGAGGTAATAAAACTTTTGAAGGTGATATATTTCTCCGCTCGCACCAACCTTCAATTAAAGGTAACAAAGATGCTACTACTGGAGTATTAGGTACAATTCCAGATATTGGAGCAATCAAAAAAGCTATTAAAGAAATTAATTTCCTTGGCGTTCTAATACTTTCAGATGAAATCAATTCTCTTACTCTGTCTAAGGCACCACTTTTAAATAATGCAGAGGAAACTGCAAATAAACCCATAAGGGTAATTAAGGATGGGCTCCCAAATCCAGCTAAAGCTTTTTCAGGAGAAAGAACCCCTGTAGCTATAAATATTCCAACACACAACAAACCAGTTAATTCTGGCGCAATAGTATTTTTGATAAACAAAATGATTGACATTATTAAAACTACTACCGTTATAAACGCATCAAAATTATTACTCACTTCTGCAATTAAATTCATATGAAACTTATTTAACTCAATATACCCAAAAACAATATTTCAAAAAAGTTTAATTGGAATTATCTTTTTTAAAAAACTTTTTAAAAATAGATTTTTTTTGGAATATCCATGACGATGCAGATTTTAAGCTTTCCGTAATATCAGGCAACTTAGAAGCATATATAAGTCTTCTTGCTTCAAAAGCCAATTTACCAGATAAAGTAACGCCAAGCCCAGAAATTGAAGCCTCGCCTATTCCTAAGCTAATCATTTCACCATTGTCTTGAAACTCAAAAGGTAAAGGATCCTTTCCTTGAATTAATAGTTCTAGATTTTTAGCCAGATGATTTCCCTCCTGCATAGCAACCTGAGCAGTTATGGGTAAATCCTCCATTCCCTCAACAATTGAAATATCGCCAATAGCAAAACAATTATTATTTTCTTCAATTTGCAATTTATTATTAACTAAAATTCTTCCAAATATTTTTGTTATTTCATCAGTTTCCAAATAAGACAAATTAGGTTTAACTCCTGCAGTCCAAATAACAATATCTTTATCCAAAGAAGTTATTCCATCCTCGCCATCAATACTAATTTGAGTTTCTGAGACCTCTTTAACTGTGGAATTTAAAAGAACATTGATTTTTCTTTTTTCTAATGCCTTCTCTGCTTGTTCTCGATTAAAAATTTTGTTTCTATTAAGAATTTCATTTGATTTCTCTATTAAATTAATTTCAAATTGATCTAAAAATATATCTTTAATTTTACATGCTAACTCGATACCAGAGGGACCACCTCCAACTATGAATAACTTTTTATGAAAAGAAGTTTTTTGTGATTTTTTTAAAAAAGATTTTAATTTTTTTAGATCTTGAAAGTCATTAAAAAAATAACAATTTTGATCTACACCTTTTATTGAAAAACTATTTGGGATAGATCCTGTACAGATTACAAGATATTGATAACTTAGTTTTAATTCATCACTAAATTCAAGAATATTTTCTTTAAAGGAAATCTTGGTTAAACAATTTTTTAAAAAAGTTATACCTGCATCAGAAAAAATATTTGCAAATTTTGGCGTAGCTTCCCACATTCTTATTTCTTTACTTAAGACTTCATACATTAAAGGTTTAAATATAAAGTTAGATTCAGAATCAACCACAAGAATCGGTAAAGAAGGATTAAGATTCTTTAAACTCAACGCAAATGTCATACCTGCAAAACCTGCTCCAACTATTACTATTGGTTTTTGTATTGATTTCATTAGCGAAATATTGTTATGCGTAAATGTATTATTAAACTATACGAAGAATTTTCAAATTGAGCGAAATAACATTAAACTCATAACCAACTTGAAGAATGATTGAAAACATACACAAAGATATTCAACCTAACTTAAGGAAATATAATCAAGAGCTAGTCGATATGAAGCCTCAAGAAATGCTTACTTGGGGTTATGAAAAGTTTGATAATCAATTTGCTATTACAACAAGTTTTGGAATACAGTCATCCGTCCTTTTAGATATGGTCAGTAAATTATGTCTTCAAAAAAAAATCAAAATATTTTGGATTGATACAGGTTACCTACCTCCAGAAACATATCATTACGCTGAAAACCTTATTGATGATTTATCTTTAGAAGTAGAGGTTCTACAAAGTGAATTATCTCCAGCAAGAATGGAGGCTAAATACGGAAAACTTTGGGAAACAAATAAAGAGAGTGATTTGGATAAGTATCATGAATTAAGAAAGATACAACCTTTAGAAAATGGTCTAGAAAAATATAATATTTACTGCTGGGCAAGCGGTGTTAGATCAAGTCAAACAGAAAATAGAAACAAAATGAAATTCCTAGACATAATTCGTAAAAGATTTTCTTTAAGACCTTTACTAAATTGGACAAATAAAGATATTTTTTATTATATGGAAGAGAATAATTTACCTGCCCATCCGCTTTTTCTCAAAGGTTATTCGACTGTAGGTGATTGGCATTCAAGCAGTCCCGATGGCATCGAAACACAAGGCCGAGATACAAGATTCGGGGGTATTAAACAAGAATGTGGAATACACACTAATAATTAAATTGATCATAAAACAATGGTCTCAGATATAGATTTTTTATTAGTAGGCAATAGTAGGCTTCATTGGGCTAAATATTCTCAAAATCAATCTAAATTCTTCCATACCCAAAAAGATCAAAAAGTTCCCGACAATATAGATCTTGATAAGTTAATTTGGTCTTCTGTAGGAAAATTACCTAATTTTTTGCTGAAAGAAGAAAATGAAATAAAAACTAAAGATATTCTATTATCAAATCTCCCTGATAATTTTGGAGTTGATAGAGCTCTTGCTTGTATTGCAGCTTTAAAAATTATTGAAAACCCTTTTAATAAAGACTTGCTAATTGCAGATTTTGGAACAATATTATCAATAACAAAATTAAATTCAAATGGTTCTATTCTTGGTGGTCAACTTATTCCAGGTTTTCTAACACAATTAAAATCAATGGAACAAAATACAAAAAATCTCAAAATTCCCAAAAAATATGATATTCCTATCAAAGATTTTTTAATTAATACAGAAGAGGCAATTTTAAAAGGAGTAATCAACTCTCTTACTGGAGTTATTAATAGTCTATTTAATCCCTCAAAGGATATTTTAGTAATCTGTGGAGGAGACTCTGCATTCCTTACAAAATCTCTAAAAACTCAAAAAGAAAATATTATCAATGCTCCTAATTTAGTTATGGAAGGAATGATCATTCACCACCTATCCATAAAAAATCTACTTTAATCCAAGATCAGCAATAATATGATCTGCCATTATTGCTGCCTTTACCTTTAAGTAAATTTTTTCGATATTACCATCAGTATCAATCAAAAACGTATTTCTCATCATTCCCATATATTCTTTTCCCATGAATTTCTTAAGTCCATAGCTATCGTAATCAGAAGAAACTTTAAAAGGTTCAGGATCAGTTAAAAGAATAAAAGGTAAATTAAATTTTTCTATAAACTTCTGATGAGAAGAGGCATTATCTTTACTTATACCAAGTACAACAATATTATTTTTTTGTAGCAAATCCCAATTTTCTTTAAAATTGCAGGCTTCCTTAGTACATCCTGGAGTATTATCTTTTGGATAAAAATATAGTATTATTTTTTTACCTTTAAAATCTTTAAGAGACACTTCCTTCTCAAAAGAATCTTTTAATTTAAATTCTGGTGCTTTGTCACCTACCTTAAGAGCCATTGAAATTATTAAATGAGTATGAATATAAAATACCAAAAATTTGGTTTTATGAGATTAAAGGTGTACAAGATGTCGTAACGGTAGAGGAAATTAAAACTGCAGAAAAACTTTCAGATTTAAGATCAAAAGTTTTTTTAGAAACTAGAGGCTATTTGAGACAATCTCTGTCAACACTTTTTGACTTAGATCCCCTAGAAATTCCTATCAGTGCTAATCCTGGTGAACCGCCAAGATTGCCTCCTAACATGGGCAATATAAGTTTAAGTCATTGCAAAGATGCCTTAACTATAGTTTGGCATGAAAGCAAAATAGGCATCGATATTGAACGAACGGATAGAGATTTCAACTATATAAAATTTGCGAAAAAATATTTTTTTCGTACCAATAAATCAACTCATAATAATAAATTGACTAAAAACACGATATTAAATCAATGGTGTGCTGTTGAAGCAGCGATAAAATGGGATCATGGAAAATTATCTAAGGACATAAACCATTGGCAATATTTTGAAAAGCCAAAAGAGTTAATCCATGCAAAGAAAAACTTACATTTAAATTATTCTCAAATTAATTTCCATAATTGGACTATAGCTTTAGCTTACGAAGAAAAAACTTCTATTAATCCTGAAATTATTTGTTATTCAAAAAATTTTTAGTTTTCTTTTCTTCGCCGCAATTCTTCATATTTAATTTTCTCCCATCCATTATTATTTGGTTCCCATATTTTTAAACCTCTTACAGATTTGGGAAGATATTCTTGTGCGATCCAATTGCCTGGATAATTATGGGGATTAACATAACTATTAGAATTATTTTTTAAATGACTTGGAACTTCAAAAGCATTGATAGATTTTATTGTTTCAATTGCTTTAAAAATACTTTTCGTACTATTACTTTTTGGAGAAATAGCTAAATACAAGGAAGCTTGAGTTAAAAAATATAATCCCTCTGGAAAACCAACTCTATCAAAAGCATTACAACACGATTGCACAACTACTATGGCATTAGGATCAGCAATCCCTATATCCTCACTAGCAGATATGAGAAGTCGTCTAAAAATAAAATTAGGATCTTCGCCAGCTTCCAGCATATTTGCAAGCCAAAATAAAGCAGCATCTGGATCAGAACCTCTAATGGACTTAATAAATGAACTGATTATATCGTAATGATTTTGACCATTTTTATCGTAAACAATATTTTTCTTTTGAATTGCATCCTCTGCAATTGAGAGATTAATATTAACTTCTTTAGCATCATTTTCATCAGTTGTTCCTATAGCCATCTCTAGTGCATTAATCAGTGTTCTTGCATCACCACCAGAAAAATTAATTAAATGATTAATTGCATCTTGAGTTAAATAAACCTTTTTAGAATCTTTAAGTTTTGAATAGTAACTTATAACTTTTTGTATAATTTTCTTCAAATCATTTTCACTCAAAGGAATCAATGTAAAAATGCGAGACCTACTCACAAGCGCTTTATTAACTGCAAAGAACGGGTTTTCTGTTGTAGCACCTATAAAAGTTATAGTTCCATTCTCTATTGAAGGTAATAAAGCATCTTGCTGCACTGATGTAAATCTATGAACTTCATCAATAAATAAAATTGTTTTTCTTTTAGAGTTTATTAATCTTTCTTTTGCATTAGCGATTTCATTTCTTAATTCTTTGATACTTGATAATACAGCGTTCAATTTAATTAATTTTGAACGAGTATTAGAGGAAATAATTTCAATTAAGGTAGTTTTTCCCACTCCTGGAGGACCAGAAAAAATAAAATTACTAATCTTGTCGTTTATTATGGCGCTTCTTAAAAGCGAATTCTCATTTAAGATTGATTGTTGACCAAAAAAATCATCTAAATTCTTTGGTCTCAACTTATCTGCCAAAGGAGCATTACTTTTTATCTGAGAATAGTTGGTGAATAAATTTTCTGAGTGCATATAAATTAGATCAAAAAATGATTACTTTAAAGTCTATGTAATTACGGTAGGAGTTTCCATTTGAGTAAGTTTTGAGATGTTTAACAAATTATCTAAATCATCTATTAAGGGTTTCAAAGCGACTTGAGGATTTAACGAAAGATTCTGATTAGAATTAAAAAATTTCTCAAAATAGAGTCTTAATGTTGCACCTTTAGTTCCAGTTCCAGAAAGACGCACAATTACTCGTGAATTATCATCAAGAACCAGCCTTAAACCTTGATTTTCACTTATGGAATCATCAACAGGATCTAAATATGAAAAGTTATCTGCAACTTGAACTAAATGGCCAGCAAAATTATTTCCTTTTAAGTTTTCGAGCATAGAAGTTAAATTACCAAAGATTTGATTAGCAATATTTGAAGGAATTGCTTCATAATCATGTCTTGAATAATAATTTCTACCAAATTTTTTCCAATGATTCTTCATCAAATCACTTACCGAACAATTTTTTTCAGCTAAAACTTGTAACCAATACAGAACTGCCCATAATCCATCTTTCTCCCTTACATGGTTACTACCTGTTCCAAAACTTTCCTCACCACACAAAGTGATTAAATTAGAATCTAAAAGATTTCCAAAAAATTTCCACCCAGTAGGTGTTTCGAAACAAGGTATATTTAATACGCGCGCAACGTTATCAACCGCTGAACTGGTAGGCATAGATCGAGCTACACCTGTAATACCATCTTTATAACCTGGAACACATTTAGTATTAGCAGTAATAACTGCAAGGCTATCACTAGGATTTACAAAACATCCTCTTCCAAGAATCATATTCCTATCTCCATCTCCATCGCAAGCAGCACCAAAACTATAAGATTTTTTATTCAATAATAAATCAGCTAGATGAGAAGCATAAGTAAGATTGGGGTCAGGATGTAAACCGCCAAAATCTTTTAACGGGTTACCATTCATAACACAATCATTTGCGAGACCCATTTTTTCAACAAAAATATTTTTTGCATATGGGCCAGTAACCGCATTCATCGCATCAAAGATTAATGAGAAGTCTTTTTTTAAAAAATCACTAATTTGATCAAAATCAAAAATTTTCTCCATCAAATTAGAATAATCTTTTAATCCATCAATAATTTCTAAAGTAGTTTCCCCATAAGAATAAGTTCCATATTCATTAAAATCAGGTAATTGAATTTTACAAATTTTATAAGTAGTCAGTAATTGTGAGGCTTTAAATATTTTATTAGTAATGATCTCAGGAGCTGGACCACCATTTGAAATATTCAATTTCACGCCAAAGTCTCCATCAATCCCTCCAGGATTATGACTCGCAGAAAGAATAACACCACCAATAGCATTTTCTTTTCTAATTAAGTGTGATGTAGCAGGTGTAGACAATAAACCACATTTTGGAACAATTACCTTTTGCACTTTATGAGCAATACATATTTGCACGATTTTTTCTATCGCTTCAATATTTCCATATCTGCCATCACCTCCAACTACTAAAGTTGAATCTGTTAAATCATCCAAAGATAGTAGAATTGCTTCTATGAAAATTTCTAGATAATGCTCTTCCTGAAACTTTAAAGTACTTTTTCTTAAGCCAGAAGTTCCTGGTTTTTGATCTAAAAAAGGAGAATTAATATTAATTACTTTTACTTCAGGCATACTTTTAAGAAACTTTAAAAAATCTAACTAAATTAATGAGGCATTTCGGATGTTCTTAACATAGCGATAAACCATAATGAAGAAATCAACAAAGCAGTAATTACTCCAGAGGTAACTCCAAATTTTGAAATTGTAATTGGGACTAAAAGTGGGAAAGTTAATGCTCCGAATAAAGGAGTAAAAGCAACTATTTTTTTTAGCATTAATTTAATTAATTAAAACCATTCTGTCTCAGCATTATCTTTTTCATTGGTATCGTCAAGTGGAGTAGTTCTATCAAATTTCATTGATATACTTTTTTCCTGCTCACCAGATGCATCTACAGCTTTAATGTCATATTTTTGAGTCCCGTCTCTAAATGGGACCTGAATTCTAAAAGTTCCATCAGCAGCAAGGGGGACACTTTCACCACCAATAGTTAATTTTGCATCAGGTTCAGTAGCACCGTAAACAATTAATTCAGCATCTGCAACAAGCCAAAAAGATCTATTTTTAACGATTCCACTCCCTGACTCATTTAAACCTGAAGACCATTTACCTGCGCCTGAATCTGTAAGATTATTATTTAAATTTGTTGAATTTAAATTTTCCATAAATTCTTCTGAGCCTACTTTTCTTCTTAGAGGGATATTCGTTGCTGCTTGGTATAACCTTTCATGCATACCATTTAGTTCTGAAGCCTCAGGATTTGAAATATCAGGAATTGTCTCAGAAGTTGAATCCAAATTAAAAGGTACGAATTTATCAAGAATTTGATCAGATGGATGGGAACCAGGAACGTGACTTATTGAAGAAAATGCCAATGACATCCAGTTAAAACCGTATTTGTAACCCAATTCAACCTTATAGTCTCTATCTGCAAGTGGGATCGGTAAATACCACTCAGTACTATAACTATCGACTGCAATCTCCCTAACTGTTCCTTGATTTAAATTGCTCCCGTCAGAACCAGACGCATCAAATAATCTTAAACATAATTTATTTGCTCCCAAAGATTGTGCTTTTTCTCTATCAAAATCAGAAATTTGCCAAAAAACGTACGCCCAATCAGGATCTCGTGGGAGGAAAACTACATTTGTTTTGACTTCTTCACTTTTATTAAAGGTATTGGACTCAAAAGTATTATCAGAGATTGGCTGGGAGGGAGATTTTATATATTTCTTAGGGGATTTCTCTTGATATTTAATTATTAGGTCAACTAAAACAGCTTTTGTTTTACGACTATACAGAGGAACTGATAATTTACTTGCTTCTTGACGTAATTGTCTGAGGGTTAGTGAGAGTAATTGATCTTTATTCATGATCCCATCAGCCACTTTAAAATCTCCGTTTTTGTTTGGGATCAGTATGTTCTTTTTTTTTGGTAATTGTGTGTCTTTTAGCCTTGTCGTCAGGATCCTCTGACTACTTGAAAATTTACCAACATCATATTTCTCCTCAAAGTAGTTGCAATAATTAGAATTATTTAATTTTAAGAGAATATTTAAATGTAAATTAATTTTTTCTTTTTTAAATTTTATTACCTAAATTTGTTAAGGACTCAACAAAAATATATTTTTTCTTCGGGATCAATTTTGGACTATTTTTAACTTTGTTTAACTAGAAGCACTAAATCATCAATCTCTAAATCCTCAATATTTTTATTAATGCTTTTTGAAAAAGTAGTTAACTTTTTTACAGTTGATTCCAATTGAACATAAAAAAGATCGCTAAATTTTTTATCATCAAACTTCTGGGATTGATTATCACACCATTGTCTCAAAAGATTTTCATTATTCGATTCAGAACTTTTTTCAGAGGTTATGATCTTAAAAATTTGGAGGCAATGAGCAAGAATTCTTACATGATGTTTTTGCATTATTGGAAGATCTAAGTGATCAATTTCCTGAATGGTTTGAATGTTTAATGGGTTTGAAATAGGATCAAGTTGATTAGACATTAATTTTTAGGTTTAATAAAGGAAAAAAAGTCAATATTTGGGGTATCTTTCGTTAGAGTATATAGAGCTAATTGTAATAGGTTATTTTTGGATAACATGGTTAACGAAAATTTAGTTCAAGATGTAGTAAAAGAGCCCTATAAATATGGTTTCGTTACTGATATTGAAACTGAAAAAATTGCGAAAGGTTTGAATGAAGACGTTATTAGGCTAATTTCACTTAAAAAAGAAGAACCAAAGTATCTCCTTGATTTCAGATTAAGGGCCTTTAAAAAATGGCAAAAAATGAAGGAGCCTGATTGGGCAGAAATAGGCTATAAACAAATTGATTACCAAGATATAATTTATTATTCCGCTCCCAAACAAAAAGAAAAAATTTCTAGTTTAGATGAAGTTGATCCCAAACTTCTTGAAACTTTTGATAAATTAGGAATACCTCTTACTGAGCAAAAAAAACTTACAAACGTAGCTGTAGATGCTGTCTTTGATAGTGTTTCTATTGCTACAACATTCAGGGAGGAACTTGCTGAACATGGAGTCATTTTTTGCTCAATAAGTGAAGCAGTAAAAAATCACTCCGATTTGATTGAAAAATATTTAGGTTCGGTAGTTCCAGCTAGTGATAATTATTTTGCAGCACTAAATTCTGCTGTTTTTAGTGATGGTTCGTTTGTTTATATTCCAAAAGGTGTCACTTGTCCCATGGATCTATCTTCCTACTTCAGAATCAATAGTGGAGATTCTGGACAATTCGAAAGGACTTTAATCATTGCTGAAGAATCAAGTTCTGTAAGTTATTTAGAAGGTTGCACAGCGCCAATGTTCGATACAAATACTCTACATGCTGCGGTTGTTGAACTAATCGCCTTAGATGACGCCTCAATTAAATATTCAACGGTACAAAATTGGTATGCAGGCGATGAAGAAGGAGTTGGCGGAATTTTTAATTTTGTCACCAAGAGAGGAAAATGCCTAGGTAAGAGAAGTAAAATCAGCTGGTCTCAAGTTGAAACAGGGTCTGCAATTACATGGAAATATCCAAGCTGCCTCCTTTTAGGGGAAGAATCTGTAGGGGAATTTTATTCAGTAGCACTCACTAATAATCTTCAGCAAGCTGATACCGGCACAAAAATGATCCATATTGGTCCCAAAACCAAATCAACTATTGTTAGCAAAGGTATAAGTGCAGGTAATTCAATAAATAGTTACCGAGGCCTTGTCAAAATTGGAACAAAAGCTAAAGGATCAAGAAATTACAGTCAGTGTGATTCAATGTTAATAGGGGATCAAGCTTCTGCAAATACATTCCCTTATATCAAATCTCAACAACCCAATTCTGAAATTGAGCATGAAGCAAGTACATGTAGAATCTCCGAAGACCAACTTTTTTATCTCCAAAGCAGAGGTATAGAATTTGAGGAGGCAATTTCTATGATGGTCAGTGGTTTCTGCCGAGATGTATTTAATCAATTACCTATGGAATTTGCTGCTGAAGCAGATAAGTTACTGGCACTTAAACTCGAGGGATCAGTAGGTTAATTAATCAATTTCTGAACTGAAATGCAAAGTAAAATGAAAGAATCAGATCCAATATTAGAAGTTGAAAATCTCTTTGCATCTACTGATAATCTTCCAATTTTGAAGGGGGTTTCACTCACTGTCTATCCTGGAGAAATACATGCCATTATGGGAAGAAATGGATGTGGCAAAAGTACTCTTTCGAAAATTATTGCAGGACATCCCTCGTATAATATTACAAATGGCGATATAAAATTTTCAGGTGAAAATATCAACTCTCTAGAACCTGAAGAAAGAGCTCAATCAGGAATTTTCCTTGGTTTCCAATATCCAATAGAAATTCCAGGCGTTAGTAATCTTGAGTTTCTTAGAGTTTCAACGAATGCTAGAAGAAAATTCCTTAAAAAAGAAGAATTAGATACTTTTGATTTTGAAGAATTAGTCAAAGAAAAGTTAGAACTTGTGAAAATGGATCATGCATTCCTAACAAGAAGTGTAAATCAAGGATTTTCTGGAGGTGAAAAGAAAAGAAATGAAATTCTCCAAATGGCTTTACTTGAGCCCAAGATAGCAATATTAGATGAGACCGATTCTGGTCTAGATATTGATGCTCTTAGAATAGTCGCATCAGGAATTAAAAAAATATCCAATGCACAAACTGGAATTATATTAATTACTCACTACCAAAGATTACTAGATGAAATTGAACCAAATTATGTCCATGTTATGGCAGACGGACAAATCATAAAAACTGGTAGGAGTGAACTCGCATTAGAACTTGAAAAAAAAGGTTATGAATGGACTGATAACTTTATAAAATAAATTTAAATAAATGAAAATTATTGAAGAATTAAAAAACAATAAATTAATTGATAATCCAACAGAAATACAAAAAATCTGTCTTCATAAATTACAATCAAATCCCCTCCCTAATCCAAAAAGTGAACTATGGAGACTTTCAAATAAATCAAAATTTTCAAACTTTTTAGACCACTCGCTTAATAAAGAAAATCCAAAATTGGATATACCGTATCCGAAAAATCCTCAAAGTACTATTAGATTAATAATTGGTGAGAATTGCCAAATTAAATTAACAGAGGAAAATTATTCAATACAGCAATTAAGTGAGAATGAATTAAATAAATATATCAAGGAACAAATATCTTTTTTTGATCAAAACGAAAATTGGAGTGACCTACTAAATCTGTCTCTAAATTGTACAAAGAATATCTTGGGATTAAAAATAAATGGATCAAAAATCCCTCCTATTGAAATCTTTAGCCATGCATCAAGTAATTCTTTAAACACAAAGACCCTCGTAATATTTTTAGAAAAAGATTGTGATATTGAATTACTTCAAGTAAATCTTGGTAAAGAAAACTCTTCATTATCGCAATCAACGTTCCTTTGTTTAGAAGAAAATAGTTCCATAAATCATGGTGTTGTTTCTTACGGTGAAATAAGATCTAATCTATTAAATTCTCTCAATGTAATGCAACATAAAAATAGCGAATATAACCTAGGATCTTTACATTTCAAATTTAATTATGCAAGATTTGAAATTCGTATTAGACAATCTGCTGGAAACGCTAAAACCAATATCAAAGGTATGCAAATAACAAAAAAAGATGAACAAATTTCTACTTATACCAAGATGGATTTTAATGGCCCAAATGGATTTCTAAATCAAATCAACAAATCACTTGCTGACGATAAATCACATGCAATATTTGAAGGTTCAATAATAGTACCCAAAATTGCCCAGAAAACTGATGCTTCCCAATTAAGTAGAAATTTACTTTTATCAAATCTCGCACAAATAGATACCAAACCTCAATTAGAAATAATTGCTGATGATGTCAAATGCAAACATGGAGCAACAATTTCGCAACTTAATGAAGAAGAACTTTTTTATATGCGAACAAGAGGAATCACATTACCAGAGGCAAGTAAACTACAATTAAGTTCTTACTTTCAAGAAATAATTTCATTTATTCCCGTTTCAAAAGATAGATGGGATTTGCTTGATAAACTTTTAAATGAGAATTAATGGAAACGATTCAAAATTTTCCTGAAATAACTAAGAAAGACTTTCCTCTTTTAAATAAGAACTCAAAAATTAATGAGCAAATCATTTATTTAGACCATGCTGCAACCACTCAAAAACCAATACAAGTCTTAAAAAAAATTGATGAATATTATAGAAACTTTAATGCCAATGTACATAGAGGAGCGCATCAATTAAGTGCTAAAGCAACAGAAGAATTTGAAAATGCAAGATATTTAATTAGCAAATATATAAAAGCGAATTCAGCAAAGGAAATTATTTTTACAAGAAATGCTACTGAAGCAATCAATCTAGCGGCTAAATCATGGGGAGAATCTTCATTAAGAGAAAACGATGAAATTCTCTTATCAATAATGGAGCATCATAGCAATATTGTTCCATGGCAAATGGTTGCAGCAAAAAATAAATGCAAATTAAAATTTATAGGTATAGATAAAGATGGGAAATTAGATATAGACGATTTTAAATCAAAACTAACATCTAGAACTAAGCTTGTTAGCCTCGTACATGTTAGTAATACACTAGGTTGCTGTAATCCAATCAAAGAGATAACAAAATTAGCTAAACAAAAAGGATCTTTAGTATTAATAGACGCATGTCAAAGTTTGGCGCATCAAAAACTGAATGTAAGTGATCTTGATATAGATTTTTTAGCGGGATCAGGACATAAACTTTGCGGTCCTACAGGCATTGGTTTCCTCTGGTCAAGAAGAGAAATCCTAGAAAAAATTCCTCCCCTATTTGGAGGTGGCGAAATGATTCAAGATGTTTTTGAACAGACAAGTACTTGGGCAGAGCTACCACATAAATTTGAAGCTGGAACTCCAGCCATTGCAGAAGCAATAGGTCTAGCAGAAGCAATTAATTATATAAACACTATTGGATTGAATGAAATTCATGAATATGAAAAAACTATTACTAAATATTTATTTGAAAAATTAAATCAAATAGAAAATGTTGAAGTAATAGGTCCATCGCCGGATATAGATCCAGACAGAGCAGCACTTGCCACCTTTTATATAAAAAATATACATTCAAACGATATTGCTGAAATTCTTGATTCAAAAGGAATTTGCATCCGAAGTGGGCATCATTGCTGCCAACCTCTTCACAGATATTTCGGAATTAAATCAACGGCTAGAATTAGCATGAATTTCACAACAAATAAGGAAGAAATTGATATCTTTATAGAAAAATTAAAAGAAACTATTGATTTTCTAAAAATCAATTCTTAAATATTCAAAGCATTTTTTAAAAATTCCTTAGATTTTTGTATTACTACCTCTTTATTTTCAATATTTTTAAACCCATGCCCTTCATTTTCAAAAAACATAACTTCTGAATATTTATTATTCTGAATCAAAATTTCTTGAATTTTTAAAGTTTGTTTATACGAAATAACTGTATCTTTTTTTCCATGAAACAATAAAATAGGTTTCTTTATTTTGTTAATGTGATTTATTGGCGATCTATTTATATAATCATCATGATTTTTTTTATAATTTCCTACCAAAGAATTTAAATAATCTTTTTCAAACCTATGCGTTTTGTAATGCATATCCTTCAAATCAATAACAGGATACTTACAAATTGCAGCTCTAAATATAGAACCATATAATAAACAATTCAGGGCAGTTAACCCACCAGCACTATTACCAAAAATCACCACTTTCTCACTATCAACTAAATCTGATTTGATTAATTCAAGTGCTAGTGCTTTGCAATCATAAGAATCAACAATGCCCCATTTATGGTTCAATCTATCTCTATATGCCTTACCAAATCCTGATGATCCTCCATAATTTACTTCAGCGACAAAAAATCCCTTCGACGACCAATATTGAACTTCAGAATTATAAGATCCATCAAAAAATGAAGTTGGTCCGCTATGTGCTCTAACAAGAAGTGGTGGCTTTCTGAAATTATCAACAAGCGGTCTATAAAGAAAAGAATGAGTAATTTGATCTTCAAAACCTTTAAACCAAAATGTCTCAGGTTTGGAAGAATCTTTTATATGTTCAATAAATATCTGCTCAGATAAATTTGATAAAACTTTTTTTGCACAATCAATTTCAACCACAATTCCCAAAAAATCAGATCCATATCCTTTTAAAAGAACTTTATTCTGAAAAACACTGAAATCACTTATTGAGGTAAAAGGAGTAGAAAATTCTTTTACTAATACAAGATCTTTATATTGTTCCAGTATTAAAGTATTTTCTTTTTTTGCTAAACAAAATAAATTTTCTTTATCCCCCGAAAAGAATGTTATTCCCGAGACCCATTGTGGTACACCATATTCAATCAAATTTCTCTGTACTCTTTTCTTAATAAAAATATTCTCGATTTCACTAACATCTAAAAACAATAAGTTCCACCATCCAGAACCATCTTCAGAGCATACTAAAAGTGTTTCACTTATCCAATAGGGTTGAAAAAAAGAAACGTTTTTTTTGGTATTGATAAGCTTATTTGAGAATTTTTTTAATTTTTTTATCTCTCCATCTAAGTTTGTTTGAGCAAAAAATAGATCATTTTTCTCCCATGGCATGTATGGAGAATCCCACTCGATCCAAGAAAGTAAATTAGCAGAAGTATTAGAAGATAATTCTCCAGCGAAATTTTTAAATTTTTTTATTCGATGAATATCTTGTTTAGTTTTTTTTAGGTTTAAAGAAAATAAATAATCTCTATTATTTATTTCACAAATACCATACAAAAAAAAATTTTCAGAAATAACAAATGAAGAATCGAAATTTCCCTCAATTGATTTAGATAGTTGTCTAGGTTCTTGAACTGAATCAAGATACTTATTTTGACCTCTATCATTTGATGCTACTTCTTTAAAAATTTGAAACCATACTGCCTTTGTCAACTGATCAATCCAAATCAAATAAAAATTATTTTTAAAATATATACATCTAAAAGATTTACCACCATATCCGTGAAAATTATTTTTAATTTTATATTTTTTACTTGTTAATTTTTGAGGCAATGCATCTTTGAAATTAAATGGTCTTGCATAAATGGCATTTTCATTTTGACCTTCAGCAACAACATCAATCCAAAAAATGGTATCCCTAATAATTGTTAATTCCTTATAAGCCTTATTTTTAGAAACATTTTTCCTAACTTTTAACTTATCATCATTACTCATATAAAAAACTATAAAGAAAGTAAATTAAAGTGCTAGTATTTTTATAGCTAAACTCTTTACTAAAAACTTTTTTTAACGTGGCAAACCATTTTTCACAACTTGCAAAAAAGTCAAGAACAAATGGGGACTCGCAAAAAATTGCAAAAGAACAAACAGGTAATCCATCCCTAAACATTTATAAACTCGGCGATGATGTATTAAGACAAAATTCTAAAAGAATAACTAAGGTTGATGAATCAACTAGAAAACTTGCTAGAGAAATGCTTCAAAGCATGTATGCGGCTAAAGGAATTGGACTTGCTGCACCTCAAATTGGAATTAACAAAGAGCTTCTTGTCATAGATATAAATTTTGAAGATTCAGCAGCAGAACCTTTAATATTAATCAATCCAGAAATTACAGACTACGGAACAACCCTTAATTCATATGAAGAAGGCTGCTTGAGCATACCTGGTGTCTATTTGAATGTAGTGAGACCATCAACTATAAAATTAAAATTTAGAGATGAAATGGGTAGGCCACGTAAAATGAAAGCAGATGGACTTCTAGCAAGGTGTATTCAACACGAAATGGATCACTTAAATGGAATATTATTTGTTGATAGAGTTACATCAAAAGAGGATTTAAACAAAGAACTTTTAAAAGAGGGGTTTAAAGAAAAAGACGTTATTTCTATTAATTAATTTAATGACTGAAACTACAATATTTCAAAAAATAATTAATGAAGAAATTCCCTGTGATAAGCTTTATGAAGACGAGTTTTGTATTGCTTTTAATGATATTCAGGCGCAAGCTCCAGTACATTTTTTAGTGATTCCGAAAAAGCCAATTATCAGTTTATTAGAGTGTATTAAAGAAGATGCAAATTTGTTGGGGCATTTACTCTTTGTGGGTAGCAAAATAGCTAAATCAAAAAATTTAACTAATTGGAGAACTGTAATTAATACTGGAGCAGAATCAGGACAAACAGTTTTTCATTTACATATTCATTTTTTATCTGGAAGAAAAATGAATTGGCCTCCAGGTTAAAACTCTCGAAAGAAATGTTTATGGGTTATAAATAAATAAAAAGCAAAATGAATACACCAGATTCCATAAATACAGAATCCAAAAATTTATTAAACATAATCTCAAAAAATTGGGAGAATCTAGATGAATCAAATAAATCTTTACTCACTAAAATCTGGAAAGTTTTAACTTATAAATGGCAATTACAAATTTTATTTAACTTACCTTTTCTTCTATGGTGGGCATTAGATAAATCTTTTCCAAAAGTTCATGAGTTTGATGCCACAATCTTGAATTACTTAAATTTACCTGACTGGGCACTTTCATTTATTGGCTTTGGTCAATAGACTTCTAAAAGATATAATTTATATTATAAAACTTGTCGAGTAATGAATAAAGCCGTTAAAAATAAATCCAAAATACTGTATCAATTACAAAAATTAAGGAAGTTATCACAGCCATTTTTTCTCCCAATAGATCAATGTAATGGATTTCAATTCATATGGCTTTTAATCTCTCTTTTATTTTGTGTTGGTGGAGTAGTACTTGTTGGTCTTACAGGAATAATCAGTTTTTTTGAAAGCTTTCAACCAATTTTTCTTGAAAAGTATTTCGGAGGTGTAGTTAGTACTGTCAATTTAATTTGGGGTGGTAGCTGGGGATTACTTTTCTCTACATTATTTTTAATTGGATCAGGAAGTTTTTTTAGCTTAAGACGTCAATTGAAAAACCGTAGGTGGTTACATTGGTTATTCCTAGCAATAATTGTATTAATGCTTTTAGCTGTAAACGGAATAAACGCAGGAATAGGATTTATAGCAAGAGATTTAACAAATGCTTTGGTAGGAAAACAAGAAGATGGGTTTTATCGGATATTAGGGATTTATGCTTGTTGTTTCGCTGTAGCCCTACCAATCCGTGTTTCACAAATATTTTTTACGTATAAATTAGGAATAATTTGGAGAGAATGGCTTTCAAAAAGTTTAGTCAAAGATTATATGACTAATAAAGCTTATTACCAACTAAATCCCAATGATGAAGAACAAACTGATGTAGATAATCCTGATCAAAGGATAACAGATGATACCCGAGCTTTTACCGGGCAAAGTCTGTCTTTTACGTTAGGTATTTTTGATGCACTACTAACATTTTCACTTAATATTCTTATTTTATGGAGTATCAGTACAACACTTACTTTTTCTTTATTTGGTTACGCTACTTTTGCAACTTCTATCCTTTTAATTGCTGGTAAAAATCTTGTAAAGATAGACTTTGATCAACTTAGATACGAAGCTGATTTTCGATATGGCTTAGTACACATTAGAGATAATGCTGAATCAATAGCCTTTTACTCTGGGGAGAATCCTGAACAAAGTGAAACAGAAAGACGATTAGGAGAAGTGGTTAGAAACTTTAATTTACTGATTATATGGAGAGTAATAATTGACGTCATGAGAAGATCAATTAATTATGCTGGAAATTTCTTTCCATACTTAATAATGGCAATCCCTTACTTTAAAGGAGATATTGATTATGGACGATTTATTCAAGCAAGCTTTGCATTTGGAATGGTAGAAGGTTCGCTATTTTTCATTGTTAATCAAATAGAAGAGCTTGCAAAATTTACTGCTGGGATCGGCAGATTAGAAGGATTCCAATCAAAAGTCGAATCCATTAGTCAAAGTAATCCTACAAGCAATCAAAACATCATTTCAGATTTTCCTTCAATTCTCATTAATAATGCTGACCTTTGCCCACCAGGATCAAATAGAACAATAATTAAAAATTTAAATTTAAGCATCGACAATAATCAATCACTTTTAGTTGTAGGACCTTCTGGATGTGGAAAAACATCTTTACTAAGGATGATTAGTGGTTTATGGGAGCCCGACAATGGAGTAATAAAAAAACCAAAAATTGGAGAATTATTGTTCATACCTCAAAAACCTTATATGTTACTTGGTTCTTTACGAGAACAATTATGTTATCCCACAGAAGTTAAGAAATTTAGTGATGAACATCTTACTTCAGTACTTCATGAAGTGAATTTAAAAACCTTAGTGGATCGTTATCCTAATCTTGATATCAAACAAGATTGGCCAAGAATTCTTTCTTTAGGCGAACAACAAAGATTAGCTTTTGCAAGACTTTTACTAAATTCTCCAAGATTTGCAGTACTTGATGAGGCAACGAGTGCATTAGATATTGAGACTGAAAAAAAACTATATGGTTTACTCAAGGAACGAGAACTTTCACTTATTAGTGTTGGACATAGGCCTAGCTTAAAAGATTTTCATGAAAATATTTTAGAATTAAATGGGCAAGGAGACTGGAAATTATTGACTTCTGATAAGTATAATTTTAAGGATTAGCAAAAAAAAATGAATTCTAAAGAAGAACAAACTAACTCAAAAGTCACAAATTTAGAGACTGAGAGTTCTACTAAAGAGCAGAAAGATGAAAATGACATCAATAAACTTACTGGAGATAATAAACCTGATGAAAAATCAATACATATTGAAGATGAATATAAATTTGGATGGAGTAGTTATTCTGAAATAACTAATGGAAGATTCGCAATGATAGGATTCCTAGCAATAATACTAATTGAATTATTTAGTCAGCAACCATTTCTAAAATGGGCAGGCATCTCATAATATAAATTAATCGTCAAATCTAGAACTGTTATCTCTAGGTTTCTTTTTGTTTGTTCCAACTGTATATCTGCTATTTTGATTTTTTGAGCTTGCTCTCGCTGAAGAGCTTACTCTACGACTCTCACGAGGTTTTTTTACTGCATTAGCATCTTTAAATGATGCATCCTCTACTTGCTCTTTTGCAGTTTGCTGCCTAAGAGGAGATCTTGTAGATTTCTTTTTTAACGGGGAGGGATCATCAGAAGAAGAAATGTTGTCTTGCCTAGATACTCTCCGATTCATGCTGGGTCTTGACCCTGTTTTAACCTCATTGCGAGATGAGTTTCGTCTCTCACCAAAATTATTTCTTACTGATTCTTTACTATCTCTGTCTTCAGAAGTCTTCCTTCTTCTTATAGGTTCATCATTTTCAAACTGATTTACTTCTCTTGAAGATGGCCTTCTTCTACTTACAGCAGAAGCAGGGATAGCTCTTGAAACATTTCTTCTTCGAGATCTATCTTCCATATAGTCTTCTTCAAACTCATCTTCTTGAGGTTTAAATCTTCTAGACGTTCTTTCCGATTCTTCAAACCTTTCGTAATCTTCATTAAATCGACTCCTGGAATTTCTCGGCACATCAGGAATAGAATCATCATCAAAATAAGATGACCTTCTAGCTTGATCAGTAGCAACTCCCCTCAACCGAACACTTTCATATGCAAAAAAAACTGTAGTTCCTGCCAACAAAAACTGACCAAACTGAAGGATAGGATCTAATCTCCAGCCTTGAAAAAATAATATTCCCCCGCACAAAAGTCCTATAGCGGCAAAGAAAACATCATAATCTCTTGCTAATGCGGGTTTAAAAGACCTTAAAAAGTAAAGGCCGCCTCCACATACCGCGAGAACTATACCAACAATACTGGCCCAATTGAGACTAGCATTGACCACATTCTTTCTCCAAAATTTATGATTTAAAGGGAGATATAAATCACCCTATGTATATAGTGTACTTAAAACTTCTACAAAAACTAGCGTCTACCAGTAGAAGTACGATCAAGAGAGTCTTTTTGACTAACAAAAATTAAAAATGCAGTAGCTGGAATAACGATAAGTAAAGCTGCTGCAATAAAACTCCCTATCATTCCAACTGCGGAATTATTTGCAACTTCAGAAGAAAATTCTGCAGCTAGTAATAAATTTGAGATTTGAAACACTTTTTAAATATTTAATTCTCAATTTATAATACGAATTAAATACGATTCAATGGGTTATTTATTAAGATGAGTTAAATAATTGTGATTTCCTTGTTTGAAAACCCTCTCCAAATTTTAGATGTTTGTTTAGGAATTTCTCTATCATATTTAACTATAGTTTTTTTAATAAGATTAATTCTTACTTGGTATCCAAAAATTGAATTAAATAAAGGTTTATGGTTGTTCATTTCAATACCTTCAAGCTCTATCCTTAATTTAACGAGAAAATTAATTCCCCCTATAGGAGGAGTTGATGTAGGACCCGTAATTTGGATTGGAGTTATAAGTTTTTTAAGAGAAATTTTAGTTGGTCAACAAGGGCTTATAAAACTTGCACTGCACACACATATCACGTAGTTATTTTTCAATTAATCCTCAGTAATTTGGTAATAACTCTTCTTCAACATATTTAGTATGTATTTTACCTTCCTTAAATTTAGCTTTATTCAGTAAGGTTAAATGAAAATTAATTGTAGTAGGAATGCCAGTTACTGCACATTCATTTAAAGCCCTATTCATACGTTTAATTGCAGTATTACGATCTTTTCCCCAGACTATTAATTTCCCAATTAAAGAGTCATAAAATGGTGGTATTTCGTAACCGGTATAAACATGACTATCCACTCTTACTCCTGGACCACCAGGAGGAAGCCAACCAGTTATTTTTCCAGGTGATGGCCGGAAATTATGAGAAGGATCTTCGGCGTTGATTCTACATTCAATGGCATGTCCATTTAAATGAATATCATCTTGATTAAATTCCAAGTTAGAACCGCTTGCGATTTTAATTTGCTCAGCTATTAAGTCAACCCCTGTAACCATTTCTGTGACAGGATGTTCAACTTGAATCCTAGTATTCATTTCCATGAAATAAAAATTATTCTCATCAACTAAAAATTCAACTGTACCAGCTCCTTCGTAACTAATACTTTTTGCAGCAGCAATAGCTGCATTTCCCATTTTTTTTCTTAGTTCAGTATTAATCGCAGGACTCGGAGACTCTTCCAATAACTTCTGATGTCTTCTTTGAACTGAACAATCTCGCTCTCCTAAATGAACAACATTACCCGACCTATCAGCCAAAATTTGAATTTCTACATGTCTTGGCTTCTTTATAAATTTCTCCATATATAGACCATCATTACCAAAAGCTGCTTCTGCTTCACCTTGAGCTGCTTTAAACATTTTTTCTAGATTCTCAGCTTTTTCAACCAGCCTCATACCTCTTCCACCTCCTCCAGCAGTCGCTTTGATAATTACGGGATAGCCAATATCATCTGCCAATTTATACGCCTCATCAACATTTAATAACAAGCCTTTACTTCCAGGTACTGTTGGGACCCCTACCGCTTCCATAGTTTCTTTAGCGGTAGATTTATCTCCCATAGATCTAATAGCTTTAGGAGATGGGCCAATAAAAATAATGCCATGATCGTTACACATCTCAGCAAATTTATCATTTTCAGCAAGAAATCCATAACCAGGATGAATAGCATCAACTCCTCTCGATGTAGCAGCAGCAAGTATATTTGGAATATTTAAATAACTCTTATTACTTAACGAGTCCCCAACACACACAGCTTCATCAGCAAGCTGGACGTGTAATGCTTTTTTATCTACTGTGCTATAAACTGCTACTGTTGCAATACCTAATTCTCTACAACTTCTGACAATTCGTAAAGCTATTTCTCCACGATTAGCAATTAAAACTTTTTCAACCATTATGAAAATTAAATTGAAGGAGTGAAAATGACTTAAAATAAAAAATTCTTTGCCAAAATAATCAACAGAATTTTTTTAGTAATCAGAGGACATTTTTTACAATACAACCTAGACCGTTATATATGTATAAATATTTGTTTTATGCAATAGAAAAATAATTCATAACATTCAAAAAATCTCTCTTGGAACTACATCCTTATTTCAGTCAATAATGTATGATAATTTTAAGGTTTAGACAGCCGCCGGTTGCCGAAAACCCTTTGCGGACGTGGCGGAATTGGTAGACGCGCACGTCTAAGGAGCGTGTGGCTTAGGCCTTGCGAGTTCAAGTCTCGCCGTCCGCATTTAATGTATTCTGGTTTAACTGCAATGAAAAAAAAATCACTTGCAGTAGTTATAGTTTCTAATGGTCCTGGCGAATTAGCTACATGGGTAAGACCTGTAGTAGAAGAGCTTTACAAAATAAATAAATCCTTTTGTGATAACGATAAAATAGATTTCATACTTAGGTTAATCCTGGTTCCTTGTCCAAATGCGACTGGTAAAGAATACACAGTTGCAAATTCATGGAATAAATTCGAATTAATTACAAAATCAAACTGTTTTTGGAAATTATTAATAAATCCATGTTCTTTTGCTCATTGGCCAAAAAAAGGTATAGTTATCTTCCTTGGGGGAGATCAATTTTGGAGCATTTTACTAGCTAAAAGATTAGGTTATATAAACATCACGTATGCTGAATGGATTTCACGATGGCCTCAATGGACAGATGAAATCGCAGCTATGAATAAAAAAGTAAAAGAATTAATCCCTAAAAGACATAAAAATAAATGTCAAGTAATAGGTGATTTAATGGCAGATATCAAACTAAATAGTGAAATATCATTAAAAAATAAAGAAAAAAAATACCTTGCATTATTGCCTGGCTCTAAAAAAGCCAAGCTCTCTATTGGAATTCCATTTTTCTTAGAATTAGCAGATCATATAGCTAGAAAAAATCAAAATATAAATTTTATAATCCCCATTGCCCCAACCACCAATAAAAGTGAATATTTATTCTTCCAAAGTGATGGAAATCCTATTGCAAAATATTACTCATCAAAAATCAAAACAATTAAAAACATTAAAGACTCCTGTTTTGATTCTGTTATTGAAACATCAAACAATACAAAAATTTATCTAATTAAGAAAAATCCATGCTATGAAATATTAAAAGAATGTGATCTAGCGATTACAACTGTGGGAGCAAACACTGCAGAATTAGCAGCAATTTCTCTTCCAATGTTAGTTGTTCTACCAACTCAACATTTAAATATGATGAATGCTTGGGATGGTATTTTTGGAGTAATTGGAAAGATTTCATTTATAAATAGATTTCTAACTTTTATATTTAAATCTTTATATTTTAAAAAAAAGAGATTTTTTGCTTGGCCAAATATTAAAGCAAAGAAATTTATTGTCCCAGAAAGGATAGGAAATATTTCACCTAGAGAAATTGCAAAAGAAGTACTATTTCTAATTAAAAACAAGAATCAATTAAAAAGCATTAGTGATAATTTACTTAAAGAAAGAGGAAGTAAAGGTGCTGCCGAGAAACTTGCTTATATAATTTTTAATTCATTAAAAAAACTCTCATAATTACCATGGATCATCAATTTCAAAGTTTTCTGATTTTTTATTATCTTTAACTAAATTTTTTTCATCTACTGGTTCAATATCTAAAGTTTCTATTGCATTTTGAATTGGTCTTTTCGATGCCAAATTAGTATTGGATTTTTGCTTTTGTTCAAGATCAATATTTTTTTCTTCATCTTTTTGATTATCGTTATTTAGATTCTCGTTCTGACTAGAAAAATCATTCTCCATGTATAGCTTTTTTCTATTATTAATTTCTTCAGAAGAATTCTCTATTTCAACATATTCAAGTTCTTCATCATCTTCATAATCATCTTGCTCGAAAACATCTTCTTCGTATTCTTCAACTAAATTATTTTGTTCTTCTGATTCCAAACCAGAAAGTAACTGATTCTCAACTGGTACAAGATTTGCTGAGTATCCATTTAATTCCCTTTCGTCCCATGAAGAACCTCCTACGCCGAGTTTCTCAAGTAGTCCACTACTTAATTGGTTCAATTTCTCTTCAGCACCTTCATAAACAATAATCCTATCCGTACCACTACTCACTATTTCCTCAACAGGAATTTCCCAAGTACTTAGAACTCCCTCACCTAAAAGGGGAACACCAACTGCACCCATTACAAGAGAAATCAAATCCCCAGTCTCAATATCAAAAGAAAAACCTAGAACCCTTCCCAAAAGTTGTCCAGATTCTGTAATCACCTGACAATTAATTACCTTCCCATATCTTTCAGGGGAAAAACCTTCACTCAATGAATCTAGAGAGTCCACTAATATGACATCTCCAACTTGCTTTATACTTTCTAAGGGCATCCATTTTGGTAAGCCCGGCAAAAATCTTGTAAGTGGATTATCTCTAAGACCCAAAGCAACTACTTCTCTTCTATCAATATCAACAACGACCTCGCCGACTACACCTAAACGCCTCCCAGTATCAGTAGTTATAACTTGTGTTCCCATCAATTCTGACCTTAACCATAACCGTTCGCTTGGAACAGAATTAGGACGATTCTTATTCGCAGATGTGTTAGACAAACTCATAAATACCTTTTTTTCATTCTGACGTATAAATTTAAAAAAGTGTGTTTATGCAGCATTTGGTAACCCAACAACTTGAGTATTAGCACCTCTCGCTTGCGCAACACCAATTGTTCGTTCAGACGCACTTATCATAGGTCTTCTATGACTTACGACTATAAATTGAGCATTTGATGACTGATTAGATATTAATTTGGACAACCTTTCAACATTAATACCATCTAAAAAGCTATCAACCTCATCCAATGCATAAAAAGGTGAAGGTTTATACTTTTGCAAAGCAAATAAAAAACTTAAAGCGGTTAATGATTTTTCACCACCTGACATAGAGGCCAATCTTCTAACATTTTTACCCTTAGGATGCGCTACTAAAGTTAAGCCTCCTTCCAAAGGAGAATTAGGATTTTCAAGCTGAAGGAAACCATCTCCATCTGATAAATTGGCAAAAATTTCTCTAAAGTGTTTATCAACTTCCACAAATGCTTGCATAAAAGCCTCTTGACGCATAGTAGATACAGTTTCTATTCTCAGCAATAATTCAGATCTTTCATTAGATAGAATTTCCAATTTTTCACGTAAACCATTTAATCTCTTAATTAATTCTTCTAATTCATCAAGAGCCAACATATTCACAGGTTCTAAGCTTTGTAGTTTTGCATTTATGATAGAGATTTCTGATTGCAGAGATTCAAGACTCATCTCTTCATATTCTCCAAACTCCGGGGAAGGATTAGGTAAATCTTTTTTATAATTTTCTAATTTTATTTTCTCACTCCTCATCTCTTCTTTAAGAGAATTCATATCCCTTTCAAGATATTCAAGCTTCAATAGAAAGTTGTTATATTCTTGCCTTTTATTTGAAATTGAAGAGTTTAATTCATCTCTTTTCCTTCTCAATAAACCTAAATCCTTCTCTAGGGAATTTTTTTGATTATCTAGAACTAAAAGCTCTTTTTTAAATTCATCTCTTTTTTCTATCCACTCACTATGGGAAATTGCAAGTTCTTTGATAGATTCCTGCAAGTTTTTTTCTTGTAATAAAGTTATTTTTAATGAATTATTGAGACGCTCTTTATTTAAAGCAAATTGATTTTTTTTATCTAGTAATGTATCCCTCTCCTTAATAAGTAATTCAAGTTTTTGATCAAGATTATTAAAATCGTTATTAAAAGCTATTAATGATGATTTTTGATTTTTTTCATAATTCTCTTTAAGAATGATTTGCAATTGATCAAACTGATCATGATGCGGCTTCAATTCATTTTCTAAACGATCTAAATCCTCCACTAATAAATTATTAACACTATCAAGTTTATTTAATCTCGATTTAAGATCTTCAATTCTTTTCATGACAACTTCAAGAGAATTTTTATTTACTTCAATTTCTTTGTTGAATGAAGCACAATCTTCAATTATTTGACTGCGGTTAGAATTTAATTTATTGAGTCTATTATTTTTTAAGATCAAATCATTATTAGACTCTTTTAAAGCTTCTTCAATAACCAATAATCTTTCTTTTATAGGATTAGATTCATCAAGATCATTATTTATTCCAAATCTATAAGCTAAATCTTTATTTAACTTGCTACCTCCTGTAATAGCACCACTTGCTTCTAATAATTCACCACTTAAAGTAACCAACCTATTTTTTTGTTTAGATAACCTAGCTGAGGCTAAGTCTGAAAAAACCAAAGTATCTCCAAAAACATATTTAAAAACATCTGAATAAACTTTATCAAAAGTAATAAGATTAATAGCTTTATCAATAAATCCAGACTCTCTATTATTTTCAAATCTTGAAATTACATAATTATTCTTTTGACTTTTAATTCTATTTAATGGCAAAAAAGTTAATCTTCCCGCTTTCTTCTTTTTAAGAATTTCAATTGCTCTAGCTGCAATATGATCATTATCAACAACAATTTGTCCGAGTCTATTTCCAGCAGCAATTTCTAATGCATATCGATTTTTCTCACTGACCTCGCCAAGTTGAGCTACATAACCATGTATACCCTCTAACCCTGCTTCTAAAAGAATTCTGAGAGCGTATGAACCTCTGGATTCATTTAAAGCTTCCTTTCTACTTTCAAATCTAGATAAATCTTTTTCAAGCTTTAATTGCTCATTATTTAGCCTTACTTTAGTTTTATTTAATAAATCAATTTCATTTTTTAAAGAATTAATTTCAGAACTATTACTTGCCAAGTTATTTTTATTTATTTCGGATGTTTCGTTTTTTATTTGATTTCCCTCTAAAAGTTTCTGCTTTTCTAAAACTAAAGCTTCGATCTGAGAGGATATTGCATCTTTTTGAATATTGTTTTGAATCATTTCTTCTTCAACTTTCCTTTTATTTATTGCCAAAGGATTAATTTTATTTTTTATACTTTCAAGCTCAGCATTTAATTTAATACTTTGTTTTGAGAATTCTCCAGATTCTCCAGCTGCATCAGACAGTTTTTTTCTGGATAATTTATGTTTTGATGTGAGATCATCAATTTGCAAGTTCAATTTATTTAAAAAGTTATCATCAAAATTTTCTTGTCTCATCTTTTCTGACTCAATGTTCCTCTTAGATATTGCAATTTCATCTCTCTGCTTTTGTAATTTAATGCCCTCTTCTTTATTCAAACTTGATATCCTATCAAGTTCTCTCAAGCTAGAATTAATACTTCCAATATCAGAATTCACTTTTATCAATTTTTCCTCTCCTTTTTCCTTAAGTTCAGCAACCAAAATTTTTAAAGCACCTTCTAAGACCAATATTTCTTTATTAATAGATTCTTTTTGTTTATTAAAAAATATTTTATTTTTTTCAATTTCAGTTTCTTTTTTCTCTATAGATTCAACATGCTTAACTTGTTTTTCAAAAATAAGAACTTTTTCTAGTTCCATTATTTGAAGAAGTTTTACCTTTAAATCTTTATATCGTTTAGCTTTTTCACATTCTTTTTCAAGCTTATTTTTACTAGATTGCAATTCATTTTCTAAAATTTCACACCTTTCTTGTCTTTCGAAAACATCATTTAATTTTGCATTAGTTTGTTCTATTCTTGTATCAAAAAGTGCAACTCCAGCTAATTCATCAATAAGATTTCTCCTCTCCTTATTATTCATTGATACTATTCTTGTTACATCACCCTGCATAACAACATTGCTGCCCTCAGGATCAACACTAATATCTCTTAATATTCTCTGTATTTGTTGCAGGGTACATTGTTTTCCATCAGAAGTGTAAGTCGAGGCATAAGAACCGCCAGGCATAAGCCTTAGTTTTCTAGAAACTACCCATTCTTTTTGACCCTTATTAAGAGCAATTTCTTCCTCTTCTAGTTCCAAGGGTTGAAGGTCCTCTCTGGGAGACCAATCTTTAATATCAAATCTTACTGATACAAATGTTTCGGATGACTTACCCTCTTTAACTTTAGAGTTATTTATTAGATCTGGTAATCTTTCTGCCCTCATCCCTCTACTATTAGCTAAACCTAAACAGAATAAAATTCCATCTAAAATATTACTTTTCCCAGAACCGTTAGGCCCCGTAACCACTGTAAAACCTTCTTCAAGAGGAATTTTTACGCTTCCCCCAAAAGATTTAAAATTTTCAAACTCGACCTGATTGATATGTACCAATCTCAAGTCTCAATAGCTAAATAAGAATAACTAATTTACAAAAATTCTCAATAGAAATATTACGATTATTTATAAATGAATATTAATTATTTTTGTTCAATCTACAAGAATTACCCGAAATTTCAATCAAACCATATAGAAGTTGACCGTCCAAAATGAATCGACAACATTCTGAGTCTAAATTATCAGAAACTTTTTTAAATATTCCATGATCAACCCTTTTTACGAAGCCTCGATTGCCAGAAAGTTCATGTTCTACTCTGGATAGCCATACAAGTCTATGATTTGGCTGTTTAAAAATTTCTATAGAAGCTTGATTCAATAAAGGAAGTTTTAAAAATTTCCAAGTTAAACAATCTATTCCATTTTCAACAAGAAAATCATAATGAATATCTAAAGAGTTATCAGAATAAACTTTATGTTCAAGCAAAACCCATTTATTCATTATCTAGTTGATAAATAAATCAAATCTATAATTCAAAACAAAAAAATTGAGATAAAATATCTTTTTTTAAGATAGTTCCTGTTATTTAATTACTTGCATCAGGGACAAATCTTAAAGCAATGAATAGCAAACTTCCTGCTCCAGCAATAGCTGCCGCCACTAATCCAATATCTGTGGGGATTGTGCGAGATGCAAAAATTAATGATGCAAACGTGATATCCATGATGAAATTTAAACTCATTTAATAAATTCAGTAATAGCTTAACAAAACCTTCTTGCAGATCAGAGAAGATAAATAAAATGTAAATAAACTTTTATATGTTTTTATTTAATATAAATCGCACAAATCTTTAGATAAGGGTTCCAAATTAGGAAATAGGGTCTAATCTTAAAATAAATAAGCTTAAATAATGGAGACTTACCATCCTCCCAAAGAAGTAGAAGAAAAAAAAGATAACTCTGAACTTCCTGATCAAGAAGTTATTTCGGAGAAATGGTTACTTGAAAAAATTGACAGTTTAATACCCTTAATAAAAGAAAAATGGCCTACCATTGCTCAGCAAACCCTTGAAGCCACAAAAGGGAGTATTGATGATTTAGTTGAAGTAATAGCGAGCCATAGTGGAACCTCAGCAATTGGAATAAAACGCCAACTATTTGAAATCATTGATTCAATCCGAGAAAACAATTGGGAGATATCAGAAAAAATTGAACCTATCGAAAGTCAATTAGAAGAGTTATTAGAGGAACTTAACAATACACTTAGACCAAAAATAGAAAGTCCAATTAGAAAAAAACCAATATTATCTATTGCTATTGCCGCTGGGATTGGTTTACTAATAGGAACTCTCTTAAACAGTGGCAGAAAATAATATGGAAAAACCAAAAAATAAAAACTTTGCAAATACTGCGTCAAGAATTTCAGCTATTGCAAGTTCAGTGATGGATTTGCATGTAAGAATAGCTCTTCAAGAAGTAGATAGAGAAAAAAGAAGATTAATTAGTGGTGGCATATTTTTGGCAATTGGAAGCACATTACTATTATTAGTCCTAATTTGCATCCATATTATTTTTTATCTTTTTCTAAAAAAATATAATAACTGGAATACTGAATATAATTTATTACTCATAATATTTATCGATTTATTTCTTGCAGGTTTAAGTTTGAAGCTTGGAGGAAAATTAGCCAAAGGACCTTATCTTCCTCAAACATTAGAGGGTCTAGGGAAGACAACAAAAGCCGTTTTAGGCAAAAAATAAATTACCTAATAACATATTTTATCCATCTGCAATCAATCCCCCCATTACTAACAGGAATTTTCAATGAAGATTTCATTCTCAAATATTTTGTTAGTTTTGGATTTCCACTTAGCAGCCAAAATTCCCAACCTGAAAAGTTTTTCTTTAGGAAGATTCCCATTTTTTCATATAGATGAATTAATTCATTTTCATCGCCTAATTTTTTGCCATATGGAGGATTACATATAATTATCCCAGATGTAAATTTTAATTGGATTTCTAAAAAATCATTATTTATAAGTTCAATATAATTTTCGAGCCCTGCCAATGATATGTTTACTTTCGCCTGATCAAAAACCTTTTTATTAATTTCGCAACCTATAATTTTTGGTAATTTTTCATAATGTATAATTTTGTTTTTTGCTTTATTTTTTTCATTAAGATAAATATCTTTCCTAAAGTCCAACCAATTTTCAAAAAGATATACTTGATCAGTATTTATAGGAACTTCAAGCAATTGGTGAATTGCCTCAACTAAAAAAGTTCCCGAGCCGCACATAATATCAATTAAGGGTACTTTGCCATTCCATTGAGTCATAGTTATCAATCCAGAAGCTAAATTTTCTTTTAATGGTGCATTTCCAACTGCTGGCCTATAGCCTCGTTTGTGTAAGCTTTCAACACTACTTTGAAGACTGATAATTGCTTTATTATTATTTAAATGAAGGTGTATTATAAAATCAGGATTATCTAAAGAAATATTTGATCTTTTATTCCATACTGCCTTTTGCAAATCAGTTATGGAATTTTTAACTTCAAGAGCGGTAAAATGTGTGTGACTTAAAGAAGATGTTTTCCCAGTTACTTGAACATTAAACGTTTTTTCATAGTGTAACCAATCTAACCAATCAAATGAGTCTCTAACCCCCTCATATAAAGATTGCTTGTCATAGCAATTAAAACTTGCAATTTCTCTATAAAAACGAAAAGCCAATCTGGAATAGAAATGAACTCTGCAAAAAGTTTCAAAATCACATTCAAAATTAATAAATCTTTTATAAGTATTAATATTAAAACCGCCTAAATTTGAAATTTCTTCAGCTAAATATTTCTCAAGTCCCTCTGGAGCTGATGCAACTACATTCATATACGATAAAAACTTAATAAAAAAACTATTCAATACTCATTTTGCCTGTCAGAATATAAATGTCCAATTGGACTAGGTGATCTCAACCGATGTTTCGGACAGCGGTTCGACTCCGCTCAACTCCACTTATTGGGGTTGCAATGGTTTCGACGGGGCATAAGGAAGGTGACTGAAGCCGGCTCGGTTAGAGCAAAAAAACAAACGCTAACAAAATCGTTAGTTTCTCCCGTCAAACAGCACCAGTTGCTGCTTGATCCTTAAAGGAGATGGGGTCATATCAGCCTTATCAACCAAATGATACGCGGAGTCTGGAAGGACTCCACTTTTTTAAATCACTAAGAAGTTGTATTAGATAATTTATTATTTTGTAAATATTGCTTCAATTGCTTGTATTAAAAAGGATTTTTCTAATTTTATAAGTATAAATACTGAGAAGATTAGTTTTAAATTAATTTATCTTATTAAAAACTCTTATCCTTTCAAATGAAACCTAATAAAAACCTAAATGATTTGTTAATAAATTTCGAACCTAAAGTTATAAGATTCACCGGTGAAAAATTTCCTTCTGAACTATGGAATAATAGTTGTCAAATAAAAAATAAAAAGTTATCTACCTTAAAATTTAATTAAATACTTGAAAAAGGATTTTTTGGCATTTTTTTTAAACAACTTTTAGAAACTTCCTGAAGTAATTTAAATTCATCTTTATTTAAATTCCACTTGAATACGTTCGATACATCTATAACTTGAGATTTTTTTCTCATTCCAACGAGTGGAATAGTTCCTTGATAACAACACCAATTAATTGCAACTTGCGCTTGGGAAACTGATCTTTGATTCGCAATTCTTTTAAGGCACCTCCGCAATTCATATGTTGGTTTTTTATATTTTTCAAATAAAGCATTACGAATAAAACTTTTTTCTTTATTTTCTTCTTTATCTGGATCAATACAAAGTATGCCAAATGACAAAGGACTATAAGCAAAAAAATCAATATTATTTGCTTCGCAAATTTTTTTTACCTGATATTGTCTTGTTAAATCTGGAGCAAGCAAAGAAAACTGTATCTGAACGCTTTTTAGCCTATGATCTCTTTTTGCTAAGAAATTAATTAATTTCGTCAACCTTTTAGGACCTATATTTGATAAACCGATTTGAAAATCAAAACCTTGATCTTTTAAATCGCAAAGATTGTTCAAAAGCCCTAATTCCTGCCAAGGATTGTATTTTGCAGTAGACCAATGTAGTTGCACTATATCTAATTTATTATTAAGCCTTTCTAAACTTTTTAAAAAAGGTTTATTAAAACCTCTTTCACCAATTCTCCAGGGATAAGGTGCAAGTTTGGTCGCTACTTGAATTCTTTTTTTTTTTGCAAAAGGAGTATCTAGTAAAAATTTGCCTATCAATGATTCACTTCTACCTTGAAGATTCCCAGTACCATAAGAATCTGCAGTATCAATTAGATCAAAACCTCTTTGCAAAGCTTCATTAAATGTCTCGCGTAAATCGTCATCATTTACAGACTTGTAATTCCAAAAAAGCTTATTCCCCCAAGACCAAGTACCTAGTCCAATTCTTTTCTTCACTAGCCTATTTAAATAAAGCACTTAATTAAGGTTATATATAAATATTCACCTCTTTAAAATATTTCAAAAAATAAGTTTTAAAGCATTAACAATCAATATCTCTTGACATTAAGAAATTATTCTCCAAAGTAAGATAAATAAATAAACATAAAAAATTGTTCATTACAGTTTGCGGACAAAAAGGGGGGGTCGCCAAGACCTGCACAAGTATTCACCTTGCTAGTGTTTGGCATTCTGAAGGTAAAAAAGTTTGCATAATCGATGCTGACAAGAATAGATCTGCATTAGCATACTCATCAAGAGGCAATCTTCCATTTCCAGTTTTCCCAGTCAGTTCAGGTGCTAAAGCATCAAGATCATCAGAAATCGTTATAACTGACGGACAAGCCAGTAGTGATCAAGAAGAACTTAAACACTTAGCTTATGGTTCAGATTTAGTTATCTTACCTACCACTGCAAAAGCAAGATCAGTAGAATTAACAGTTGAACTAGCTAATTTATTAAGAAACTTAAAAGTAAACCATGCAGTAGTAATAGTAAAAGTTGATTTTAGACAGCAAAAAGCAGCGCAACAAGCCAAAGCAGCCCTAGAAAATTTTGGTTTACATGTTTTTGATACATTTATACCCTTACTTTCAGCATTTGATAAAGCAGAAGCCTCTGGAAATGCTGTATTTGAAGCTGTAGACGATTTAGGTAGATCAGATCCTCGTCGAATGACGGGCTGGTCTGCTTATTGTTCAATTGCCTCACAAATTTCATGCCTGATTTCGAAGCACTCATCCGACATCAACAACTTAAACAACCAACAACCAATCAGCGCTTAAAAGTAGTTGATTCCCCTAATTTTGAAGAAGAAAAAAACGAAGAACCAATAATTAAACAATCTGGATTATTAGTTAATTTTTTCGGAGGTTTTATAGGTTCTGTAATTGGAACTTTAACAATACTATTTCTTTATATAAATGAATATCTACCAATAGATTTACTAAAACTTAAGTAGTATATTCACTATTTATTTCAACATACTTTTTAGAAAGATCGCATCCCCAAGCTGTGCCTCTCGACTCGCCAGAATTTAGATTAATCATAATTTTTACAATATCATCAACTAAATATCTACCATTCATTCTGGACTTAATATAGTCTGTGACTTTTTGTGGATCATATTTATTTAACTTGCCTTTTTCCAAAATCTGAGCATTACCTATAAACAAATCAACGTCATTTAAATTGAATTTAACTCCAGAATTACCTGCAGCAGAAATGATTCGTCCCCAATTCGGATCACAACCATGTATCGCAGTTTTTACCAAGGAAGAATTACAGATAGATTTCGCGATCATAATTGCATCATCAGTCTTTTTTGCTCCTTGAACCAAAACTTCTAGTAAACAATTTGCTCCCTCTCCATCCCTTGCAATATTTTTTGCCAAGTTTTGACATACAATATCAATCCCTTTTTGGATAATTGGAAAAAACCTTTTTTCAATTTTCTCTCCTGCATTTATTCCAACAAAAGAATCATTTGTGCTTGTCTCTCCATCGACTGATATTGCATTAAATGATTTTTTAACCGCAATAGCAATCATTTTGTCCCATTCTTCTTTTTGAACACCCGCATCACAGGTAAGAAAAGCAAGCATTGTAGCCATATTGGGGTAAATCATTCCTGAACCTTTTGCAAATCCTGCTATTTTTATTTTTCTACCTTGAATAATCGTCTCTATGAAAACTTTTTTCAAAGTCAAATCAGTAGTTAAAATTGCTTCTGCTGCATTTTGAAAATTATTACCCTTTAAATCACTAACTAAATTCGGTAAATTTTTTACTAAATCATTGATTTTTATTGGAACACCAATTACACCAGTTGAGCACATTAAAACTTCCTCTTCTTTTATTCCTAAAAGTTCCGCGATCTTTCTTGTAGCAATTTGAAAATGTTGAATTCCAAGATTTCCTGTACATGCATTTGCTTGACCAGAATTAATTAGTATTGCTCGTACAAAACCTGAAGTTCTTTTAATCCTTTCCTCACAAATATCTACACAAGAAGCGCGAACTATTGATTGGGTAAACATCCCACTAAAAATACTTCCTTCTGGAGCGACTATTAGTGCTAAATCTTTTTTATTAGAGGCTTTTAATCCAGCAGATATCCCAGCAAAAAGGAACCCCTTGGGTGTTAACTTACTGTCATCAACAAACGACCAATTGGAATCTAACTGGCTCAAACTTTTTGGTATTTTAATTCATACTAACTACTCTTTAATGCTAAAGAAACAGGTAATTAGATTATTATTAATTATATGGATATTCTTCAAAAATCAAAAAACAACCAAAGAAGAATTGGTTTAACAGGAGGTATTGCTAGTGGGAAGACAACCATAACTAATTACATTAGAAAATATAAAAACATTCCAATATTGGATGCAGATAATTTATCAAGAGAATTAATCAAACCAAACACATATGGATATAAGAAAATTTTAGATTATTTTGGAAATAAAATTATTGATCATAAGAACAATTCAGAAAGGACAATAAACAGAAAACTTTTAAGGAACATTATTTTTAAACATTCTCCAAGTAAAGAATGGATTGAGAAACTACTTCACCCATTAATTAAAGAAAAAATGATAGAAGAATGCAGTAAATACAAAAATAATCAAACTATAGTATTGGTTATTCCATTATTATTTGAAGCAAAATTTGAAGATATTTGCACTGAAATATGGTTAGTTAAATGTCCTAAAGAACTACAAAAAAAAAGACTTATCACAAGAGATAAAATTAGCGAAAAAGAAGCTTATGACTCCATAAATCTTCAATTAAGTTTTGAAGAAAAAAGAAAATTTTCAGACATTATTTTAGATAATTCAGATGATCAAAATAAATGGATCAAGACAATAAGAGAACTTCTTTGAAGATTTAGCTTTTCAATTTTTCTGCAAGAAGTTTATTTGCAAGTTTAGGGTCAGCTTTACCTTTTGTTCTTTTCATTAGTTGACCAACAAAAAAACCAAGTAATTTAGTTTTACCATTTCTAAATGCTTGAACCTCATCTGGATGTTCAGTTATAAGTTGATCAATTATTGGTAAAATACTTGAAGAATCAGATATCATAGCTAACCCTTTTTCTTCAACTAATTTTTTCGGAGAAATATTTTTTTGAATTATTTCAGGTAAAATTTCTTTTGCAATTTTTCCACTAATAGTGTTATTTGAAATCATGCTAATCATTTCAGCAAGATTTTCAGGACTAAGTTTTAAGTCACTAAAACTAAGTTTATTTGCTTTTAAATAACCCACAATGTCACTTGTTACCCAATTTGAAGCTAATTTGGCCTCAGCACCATTAGCTACTGTTTCTTCAAAAAAGTTTGCCATGTTAATTTCATCAGAAATTACCCTTGCGTCATATGCAGATAACCCAAATTCACTTACGTATTTATTTCTTTTCCTTGAAGGTAATTCTGGGAGTTCTTTTAACCATAATTCTTTTTGGGCTTTTGTAATTTCAATTGGTCCTAAGTCAGGATCAGGAAAATATCTATAGTCACTGCTGCCTTCTTTCATTCTCATACTTTTTGTTAATTGCTTAGCTTCGTCCCATAACCTTGTTTCTTGGAAAATTTCTCCTCCATTTTCATAAACTTCTATTTGTCTGGCTATTTCATAATCACAAGCCTTATGAATTGCAGAAAATGAATTCATATTCTTTATTTCCACTTTGGTGCCAAAAGGTGCATTAGGTCCTTTTCTGACTGAAATATTGACATCACATCGCAATGAACCCTCTTGCATATTTCCGTCTGATACTCCTAGATATCTAACTGTTCTTCTAATCTCTGAAGCATATTCAGATGCCTCTTTACCTGATCTAATATCTGGTTTACTTACAATCTCACAAAGTGCTATTCCAGCACGATTGTAATCAACTAAAGAATACTTAGAACCAGCTAATCTGTCACTACCTGAATGGACTAATTTTCCGGCGTCTTCTTCCATATGTAGCCTTTCTATACCAATTTTTTTGATATAAGGTTCTTTGTCCTTTTCAATTATTTCAACCTCTAACCAGCCATTTTCAGCTAATGGCTCATCAAATTGTGAAATTTGATAATTTTTAGGCAAATCAGGATAAAAATATTGTTTTCTATCAAATTTACAATGTTCTGCAACATTTAAATTTAATGCTAAAGAAGTTTTTACAGCATATTCAAGAACAGTCTCATTCAAAACTGGAAGAGTTCCTGGTAACCCACAAACTACAGGATCTATATGCGTATTAGGAGCATCACCAAAAGCTGTTGACGCAGATGTGAATATTTTACTTTTCGTATTAAGCTGTACATGAGTTTCCAAACCAATCACAGCTTCCCAAGATTCCAAATTTTTCATTATCAAAAGTCTCTTTATTAATATTATTGGATATAAAGGAAAAGAGGACCAAAACACAAATAAAAATATTAATTATTAAATGGCACAAGAAACAAAAAATTCAATATTAATTATTGGCGGTGGCCTTTTAGGTTTATCTATTGCATATGAATTTTCTAGAAATAACTTCAAAGTTTTAGTTTTAAGCAAAAACAGAAATGAATCAGCTGGATTTGTTGCTGCAGGAATGTTAGCTACTCATGCCGAAGGGCTCGAAGATGAATTACTAAAATTTGGCCAAGCAAGTCAAAGTTTAATTCCAAAGTGGATAAAAAGTATTGAACAAGATAGTAATATTAAATGTGGTTTAAAAAAATGTGGCATAGTAGTTCCTTTTAAAAATAAAGAAGATCTTGAAGAGTTTCCCACTTATGAATATGGAAAATATCTAGATCACAAAAATCTTCAAACAGAAATTAATGGAATAAATACTATTTGGAAACATGGTTTACTTTTTGAACAAGATGGTCAAATAGATAACCGAAGAAGACTGATGCGTGCTCTTGAGAGAGCATGCTCTTTGCATGGAGTCGAATTTCAAGAGGGATCAGAAGTAGAGGATTTGACATTCGAAAAAAACAAAATTACGGGTGCAACCGTTTTATGTGCCACTGGGGAAATTAAAAAAATTAACTGCGAAAAAGCAATTATATGCAGCGGTGCTTGGAGTAAAAAAATTTTTAATAAGATTCCAGTCTTTCCTGTAAAGGGACAAATGCTATCAATACAAGGTCCAACAAATTTTTTGAAAAGAGTTATTTTTGGTCCAAAAACTTATCTAGTTCCCCGTGATGATGGACTTATTATAGTTGGAGCGACAGTTGAAAAAGATTCAAAATTTAATCAGGGTAATACTCCTAATGGAATAAAACAACTGCAAGACGGCATTCGCTCCTTATTGCCAGAAGCTATTAATTGGCCACAAATGGAACATTGGTGGGGATTTAGACCATGCACACCAGATCTAAAACCAATAATTGGAAAATCAAAAATTGAAAATCTTTTCATAGCTACAGGACATTACAGAAATGGAGTTTTATTTTCTGCAATAACAAGTGAACTTCTTTTGAAAATAGTTCAAAATAGAAATCTCAAAGAAATAGAAAAAAGCTTTTTAGAAAAATTTAGTTTAGATAGATTTGCGATTTAAATTTTAATTTTCAGATCGCCATTTCGAATCAGAAGTTTCCCACTCACATAATTCCTCTTTGTTAAACCATAGATCAATTTCAAATTTTGCTGTATCTTCTCCATCAGAACCATGAATAATATTCCTCCCAATATCAATAGCTAAATCACCTCTAATTGTTCCAGGCTCTGCTTCCAGAGGTTTTGTTGCACCTATTAGTTTTCTAGCACTCAAAATAACTCCTTCGCCTTCCCAAACCATTACTACAACAGGACCACTTGAAATAAATTCTACTAAATCACCAAAAAAGGGTCTTTCTCTATGTACTCCATAATGATTTTGAGCAAGTTCTTTTGAAGGAATTAATTGCTTTAATCCAACCAATTTAAATCCTTTTTTTTCAAATCTGCCAATAATCTCAGAAACATATCCTCTTTGAACTCCATCTGGTTTAATTGCAATAAAGGTTCTCTCTTTGGTCATTTAGTTAATAATCACTCTATGTATATTCAACTTTTAGGTGGTAACTTGGCAAGTAATCATTAAAATAAAAGATATTGTTTTGAGTTATTTTCAAAAACATTTATTAATCACTAAGACATAAATTGACCAATTTTGAGCCGAAAAAATTAAAGAATATTTGGACTATTGAAGATAGTATTTCGACTTATAACATAGACAAATGGGGAGATAAATATTTTTCTATAAATTCCAAAGGAAATATATCAGTAACTAAAGATATAAAATCTGAAAATAAGATTGATCTTTTTAAGCTAGTCAAAGAGCTTAAGAGTAGAGAAATCAATCCTCCATTAATCATAAGATTTAATGATATCTTGAAAGATCGCTTAAATGTATTACATGAATCTTTTTTAAAAGCAATAAAAACCTATAAATATAAGAACATTTATCAAGGCGTTTTTCCTGTCAAATGTAATCAACAGAAAAATGTCCTAGAAAAGATAATAGAGTTTGGTAGCCAATGGAATTTTGGTTTAGAAGTAGGAAGTAAATCAGAACTATTAATTGGCCTTGCACTTCTTGAAAACCAAAATTCATTATTAATATGCAACGGATATAAAGATAAAAAATATATTGAGATTGCTACTTTGGCCAGAAAACTTGGCAAAAATCCAATAATAGTTATTGAACAACGAGATGAGGTAAAAAGAATTATACAAGCAGTTCAAGAACTTAACGCGACTCCATTGATAGGCATTAGAGCAAAGTTATCAAGTAAAAGTAGTGGTAGGTGGGGTAAATCTATTGGAGATAATTCCAAATTTGGATTATCAATCCCAGAAATTATGTTGACAATAAAAGAACTAAAAGAAGCAAATCTTATCAACGAAATGAAATTGCTCCATTTTCATATAGGCAGTCAAATAAGCGATATTGCTGTGATCAAAGACGCATTACAAGAAGCGAGTCAAATATATGTTGAACTATGCAAACTAGGAGCCCCAATGCAATATATCGACGTTGGGGGAGGATTAGGAATAGATTTTGATGGAACTAAAACCTCCTCCAACACCTCTACTAATTATTCTCTTCAAAATTATGCTAACGATGTAATTGCAACTATCAAGGATTCATGTGAATTAAATAATATCAAGCATCCAACCATAATCTCAGAAAGTGGAAGAGCAATAATTAGTCATTGTTCAGTTTTAATTTTTAATGTCTTAGGAACAAGCCATGTCAGTTCCAAACTACAAATTTTAGATAAAAAAAATCAACAATTAATAATTTCAAATTTACTTGAAACTTTCTATGAATTAAAAAAACTTAAAAATAAAAAAATAAATTTATCTCAAATAATTGAACTATGGAATGATGCAAAAAAGTTTAAAGAAGATTGCTTAGTCGCTTTTAGATTAGGATTTTTAAGTTTGGCAGAAAGAGCTTATGCCGAAGAAATTACTTGGGCTTGCGCAAAAGAAATTTCTAATAACCTGAATAATGATGAAATCAATCACCCTGATTTATCTGAAATTACAGAAACTCTTGCATCAACTTATTATGCAAATTTATCTATCTTTCAATCTATACCCGATAGCTGGGCAATAAATCAGATTTTTCCAATAGTACCAATACATAGGCACTTAGAGGAGCCGTTCTGCAAAGGCAACTTTGCAGATTTAACTTGTGATTCTGATGGAAAACTAAATAATTTTATTGATGATGGAAAAATTAAATCACTACTAAATTTACATAAGCCAGAGGAAGATAAAGATTATCTAATTGGAATTTTTATGACTGGAGCCTATCAAGAAGCATTAGGAAACTTGCACAATTTATTTGGCAGTACAAACGTTGTTCACATAGACATAAATCAAGATAATTCATATAAGGTCAAAAATATTATTAAAGAGGACAGTAAATCTGAAATTTTACAATTATTAGATTACAGTTCAGCTTCTTTGGTTGAATCTATAAGAATTAATACTGAATCAGCAATTGATCAAAAAAAATTAACTATTGAAGAAGCAAGGAAATTAATGGATCAAATCGAAATTAGTCTCAGAAAAAGTAGTTATTTATCAGAATGACTATCTAATGTTTTTTGCAAATAATTTTTAGCATAATCTAGAGCCTCACTTAACTTATCAATATCTTTAGCACCTGCTTGAGCAAAGTTAGGCTTTCCTCCTCCACCTCCCGAACAAATTCTTGCAATATCATTAATTAATTTACCTCCATGCAATCCTATTTTTACTGCATCATCACCTAAAGAAACTACAAATAACAACTTTTTATTTTCTGGATTTGGTACTCCCCCAAGAATCACTATTGCTTTATTTCCCAAATGAGAAGTTAAATTAAGTGCTGCAGATTGCAAAGAATTCCCATCTAAGCCATCAATCTGATTTACTAAAATTGAAAAAGAATTTACTATTTCTGCGGATGATTTTATTGATGAGTATTTAAAATATGCAATTTCATCTTTCATTTTTTGTATCTCTTTATTCTTATTAAAAAGCTCTGCTTGCAAATTATTAACCCTTTCAAAAAGTTGATTAGGATTTGCTTTTAACAAATCACTTAGTTGATTTACTAAAGCATTTCTATCACTAAAATAGTCTAATGCTGATTGGCCTGATAATGCTTCGATTCTTCTTACTCCGGCTGAGATTCCTTCCTCACTAATTATTTTGAAAGAACCTAATTCGGATGTAGTTTTAACATGTGTGCCACCACACAGTTCCATTGAAACTCCTGGTACATTAACAACACGCACTTCATCATCATATTTTTCTCCAAACATGGCTACTGCGCCCTTTTCAAGAGCCTCACTCTTAGACATATTTTTTATTTCTAGGTCATGATTTTCCATAATCCAAGAGTTAACTAAAGTCTCAATCTTAGAAATTTGATCTTTAGAAATAGGATTAGAGGAATTAAAGTCAAATCGTAATTTATTAAAGGCTACTAATGAACCTTTTTGTCCAACACTTTCATTGACAACCGATTTAAGTGCAGATTGTAATAAATGAGTAGCTGTATGATTTGCAGCAGCCTTAGCTCTATTAGCGGAGCAAACATTAGTCTTAACTTTTTGTCCAATAGTTAATAGTCCTTTTTTGATCGTTCCATAATGTAAAAAAACATTTTTCTTTCGCATAACATTATCAACCAAGACCTCTACATCTTTTGAAAATATCGTTCCAATATCACCAACTTGCCCGCCAGATTCTCCATAAAAAGTTGTCTGATCAAGAACAATTAAAACTTTCTGACCTTCACTTGCTTGCTTAACTAATGTTGAATCCAAGAATATACCCTTTATTTCAGCTTCCGAAAGGAGTGAATTGTAACCATTAAAAACAGTTTTGTTAAAAAGATCTATTTCTCGCTCTAATGATCCTTCTAATGTCAAATCAATATTACTTGAAGCAGCTTTAGCTCTCTCTTTTTGTGCATTCATTTCTTCTTCAAAACCCTTTACATCTACACTGATACTATTTTCTTCAGCAATTTCTACAGTAAGTTCTAGAGGAAATCCATAAGTATCATAAAGTTCAAAAGCTTTAAAACCAGAAATTAATTTCTGCCCTGAAGAAATTAACTCTTCTAGCAATTTCTCTCCTCTTTCAAGAGTTTCCCTAAATCTTATTTCTTCAATTTTTATCTCATTCAAAATTAAATCATTATTATTTTTTAAATCAGGATAATTATTTTGCATTAAATTAATCCCGACAGTAGCAATATGAGGTAAAAATTCATTTGTTATACCTAATAATCTCCCATGTCTGACCATTCTTCTAATAAGCCTTCTTAATATATATCCCCTGCCGAGATTACTTGCTGCTACTCCATCAGAAATTAAATGAATAACAGCTCTTGTATGATCACCAATGATTTTTAAAGAAATTATGTTTTTATCATCTGAAGAAAAATAATCAATATTGGCAATCTCACAAATTTTTTGAATGATAGGAAAAATTAAATCTGTCTCATAATTATTTTGCTTTTTTTGTAGTATTTGAGCCATCCTTTCAAGACCCATTCCTGTATCAATGTTTTTAAATTTTAAATCTGTCAATTTTCCATTAGGATCACGATTATATTGCATAAAAACAAGATTATAAAATTCAATAAAACGATCTCCATCTTCTAAATCAATATTCTGCAGACCCTTTTCAGGATGAAAATCATAATAAAGTTCTGAACAAGGACCACATGGACCTGTTTTGCCAGATGACCAAAAATTATCTTCCTCACCTAGTTTCACTATCCTATCTGGATGAATACCAATTTCATCTCTCCAAATTTTTGCAGACTCTTCATCTTCGTGAAAAACACTCACAATGATATTTTCAATAGAAAGTTGATAAATAGTAGTAACTAATTCCCAAGCCCATTGAATAGCCTCTCTTTTAAAATAATCTCCAAAAGAGAAATTACCAAGCATTTCAAAAAAAGTGTGATGTCTAGCTGTAACTCCAACGTTTTCTATATCGTTTGTTCTGATGCACTTTTGGCTAGATGTAGCCCTTTTTGATGGTCTTTCTTTTAATCCTAAAAAAACTGGTTTAAAAGGTAGCATTCCAGCAATTGTGAGCATAACCGTAGGGTCATCTGGAATCAAAGATGCACTTGGAATGATTTTATGTAATTTTTCACTGTAAAATTTTAAAAAAGCATTTCTTATCTCATCTCCAGTAACTATTTTTTTAATTAGTTGAGATGTCATTTATCCAGAATAAGAAGATTAAAAATTAAAGAAAAGCGTAATTTCGGTTATTTCGCAAAAATAATCACGCGAATTTATATTCTATATAACTAAAGTTAAATTATAAAGCTAATTATTCTATGATAGCCTCTGCCCAGACAAGTAATTCTAAATTGGCACAAACTAATAACAAGTTGACGGTTCAATCTCAAAACTTTGCTGATGATTCTTGTGCCATAAGATCTTTGGATTGGAATCGCAGTAGATTTGATATTGAATTTGGTTTAAGAAATGGAACTACTTACAATAGTTTTATTATTAAAGGCGAGAAACTAGCAATTATTGATACTAGTCACGCAAAGTTCGAAGAATTATGGTTTGAAGAATTATTGAAAAAGGTAAATCCTCAAGAAGTTGACTATCTAATTACAAGCCATACAGAACCTGATCACTCTGGTTTAATAGGTAATCTTTTAGAACTAAACCAAAATATCACAGTAGTTGGATCAAAATTAGCCCTTAAATTTATTGAAGACCAAATTCATATTCCCTTTAAGCATCTAGAGGTTAAGAGTGGAGAGTTTTTAAATCTCGGAACTAATCCTAATAGTGGTTTAGAACATAATATTGAATTTATAAGTGCACCAAATTTACATTGGCCAGATACCATATTTTCATATGATCACAGCACAAATGTTCTCTATACATGCGATGCATTTGGACTCCATTATTGTTCTGACGAATTTTTTGACACTGATCAAAAAGAAATATACGATGATTTCCGTTTTTATTACGATTGCCTTATGGGTCCAAACGCTAGAAGCGTTCTACAAGCAATAAAAAGAATAGATAAGCTACCTGAATTAAAAACAATAGCTGTTGGTCATGGGCCTTTGCTCCATAATCAGGTCAATTTTTGGAAAGGAAAATATCTAGAATGGAGCAGCAATAAAAGTAAAGGTAATGAATTTGTATCGGTATGTTATGTAAGCGACTATGGATATTGCGATCGACTAAGTCAAGCTATATCTCATGGAATAAGTAAAGCAGATGCGCAGGTTCAATTAATTGACTTAAGATCTTCTGACCCTCAAGAATTAACAAGTTTAATTTCTGAATCAAAAGCGGTGGTTATTCCCACATGGCCAGTAGATTCGGATAACGATTTAAAAGAATCTCTTGGAACATTGTTTGCAGCATTAAAACCAAAACAATTTACAGCTGTGTACGATGCATTTGGTGGAAATGATGAACCAATAGACTCACTAGCAAATAAATTAAGAGAACTAGGACAGAAAGAGGCATTTTCGCCTCTGAGAGTTAGAAATATTCCAGATCCAATTGTTTATCAACAATTCGAAGAAGCTGGAACCGACTTGGGTCAATTGATCAATAAAAAGAAGAATATTGCCTCTATGAAGAGCCTTGATTCAAATTTAGATAAAGCATTAGGTAGATTAAGCGGAGGATTATATGTAGTTACAGCGAGCCAAGGGGAAGGTTCTACATTTAGACAAAGTGCAATGGTAGCAAGTTGGGTTAGTCAAGCAAGCTTTTCTCCACCAGGTATTACAGTTGCAGTAGCAAAAGATAGAGCTATTGAATCATATATGCAAGTTGGGAAAGGTTTCGTTGTGAATATCTTGAGAGAAGATAACTATCAAAAAATGTTCAGACATTTTTTAAAAAGATTTGCCCCAGGAGCTGACAGATTTGCAGATGTAGATGTAATTAGCAATATCGCTGAAGGAGGACCAGTTCTCTCAGATTCACTCGCCTTTTTAGATTGTAAAGTTAGTTCCAGAATGGAAACTCCAGATCATTGGATAATATACGGGATTGTTGAAAATGGTAATGTTTCTGATTTATCATGCAAAACAGCAGTTCATCACAGAAAAGTTGCTAATCATTATTAGAAAATAAATCTTTAAAATGTCAGATATAAATATAGGCTTACTTACAGAAAATGAAAACTTATCAGAATTTGAAATTACCGAAAATTTTTCTTGTGTAAGATTTTTAGACCAAAATAAAGAAAGATTTGAACTTGAATTTAACCTTGAAAAAGGAACCTCTTTTAATACTTTTTTCATTAGAAATCATGAGGAACTTTTTATTATTCATCCACCTGAGAAACAATATTTAAATTCATTTAATAATGTTATTTCTAGGTTTTGCGATCAATTTAAATTAGATAAAATCAACTTCATTTCTGGTCATATTAATCCCCAAATTATTCAAACTATAAAAAATATAAGTACCAAATTTCAAAACACAACTATTACTTGCTCTAATCCAGGCTTTAAACTTATTAATGAACTTTGGAATCAAAGAAATCCTAACTTAAAAGACTTCGTTGAAATTCAATTACCCAAAATAAACATAGTTAAAAAGGAACTTAATTTAGAATTAGATAACATTTCACTAGAGTTAATTCCTATTCCAACAGCACGTTGGCCTGGTGGTCTGATAATTTATGAACGCACTCAAGAAATACTTCTAAGTGAAAAAATTTTCTCTGCTCACATTGCTTCTGCAGATTGGTCTGAAACAAATCGAGTTAGTACAGAAACTGATAGGAAACATTTTTATGATTGCTTAATGGCACCAATGTCTAATCAAGTAGTATCAATAACTGAAAAAATTGCAGATTACGATATTAAAACTATTGCACCAATACATGGTCCCGCTATCGAATATAGCTTAAAAAGCTTCTTCAATGACTACATTAGATGGGGTGAGAATCTCTCAACAAATAATCTTAAGATTGCTCTGATATACGCAAGTGCATATGGAAATACAGCCTCAATAGGTGATGCATTGGCTAAAGGGATAAATAGAACTTCTGTCGAAGTTGAAAGTATAAATTGTGAATTTACACCAAATGATGAACTTGTAAAATCTATCCAAAATGCTGATGGATATTTAATAGGATCACCAACACTTGGTGGTCACGCCCCAACTCCAATAGTAAGTGCACTAGGAACATTGTTATCAGAGGGTAATAGAGATAAACCAGTAGGAATTTTTGGTAGTTTTGGCTGGAGCGGCGAAGCTATTGATTTACTTGAAACAAAGTTAAAAGACGGTGGTTTTAAGTTTAGTTTTGACCCTATAAGAATTAAATTCAGTCCAAATAAACCAAAGATTAAAGAGCTAGAAGAAATCGGAACTCACTTTGGAAGAAAAATTATAAAAAAATCAAAGAAAAAACCCAGAAAGTCAGATACTGGAATGATTACAAGCAAAACGGATCCAAAGTTACAAGCTCTTGGAAGAGTAATTGGTTCACTTTGTGTTCTTACTGCTTCTAAAGGAAAAGAAGAAAATAATATAAAAGGAGCTATGCTTGCATCTTGGGTCAGTCAAGCAAGTTTTTCTCCACCAGGATTAAGTATTGCAGTAGCAAAAGATAGATCTGTTGAATCTCTACTTCAAATTGGAGATTCATTCGCCTTAAATATTCTAAGTGAAAAAGATTTTAAAGAACCTATGAAAAGATTTACAAAACCATTTGCACCAGGAGAAGATAGATTTGAGGGACTAAATATAGAATTGACTCCCAACGAACAGATAATCATTTCTGAGTCTTTAGCGTGGTTAGATGCTTATGTAAAAGAGAGAATGGAATGTGGAGATCATTGGGTAATTTACGCCGAAGTGCTACACGGTAATATATTAAAATCCGATAGTTTAACAGCAGTTCATCATCGTAAAACTGGTGCTAACTATTAAATTTATGTATCGAATTTATGACTGAATCAAAAGATTTAATAATCATTTCGGCTAGTTGCGGGAAAAATCTTGAACTTTCTGAAAAATTCCTTGAAAAAAGTAATGAACTTAAAATAAGTTCTGAGATATTAGATCTTACCACCCTTGATATTCCACTTTTTAATCCACGAATTCACAGCAAAGATAATATTCCAGTTGAAATAGAATTAATAAAAAAAAAGCTTTTCACAATAGAAAAGTGGGTTATTTGTGCTCCGGAATATAATGGATCTATACCGCCTATTCTCTCCAACTTCATAGCATGGCTGTCTATTTCGGGAGATGACTTCAGGAAGTTATTTAATGGTCAACCTATTGCAATTGCTACATTTTCTGGCGGGATAGGATTAGAACTTCTTACTTCGTTACGCATACAATTAGTACATTTAGGAAGTCAGGTATTAGGAAGACAACTTTTGTCCTCATATAGTAAACCAATAGATACAAAAACTATTGAAGATATTATTCAAAGACTTTTACAAATGAAAAAATTAAAAACATAACCTCTATGAGGTAAAGATTAATATCATTTTTTTTCGTTCCAAACTTTTAAAATTTGTCTAGCCATAGGAAGTGCGTGTACAGAACCCCCACCAGGAGTATTTTGTGCAAAAGCGACTATAAGCAACTCACTCTTTTCAGAAGGAGTAAAGCAAACGAACCAGGCATGATCTAAGCCACCTTCACCATCTTCAGCAGTTCCAGTTTTACCTGAAACTGGAGGTAAATTTGAGACTCCATAATTAATTGATACACCTGTGCCAGACTCAACTACTTTCCTGAGACCGCGATTTATCAACTGAATATTATTTGGATCGAAATCTATTTTAATACGGGTTTTATCTGAAAGAGATTCTCCATATTTTTTAGCTAAATGGGGAGTTACTAGATACCCTCCATTTGCAATAGCAGCGTATGCTTTAGCTATTTGAATAGGAGTAACTTGAACAACAAATTGTCCAATTGACATGCTCGCAATATCTTCTGGAACCCAAGGAGTTCTCCCTGGTTGGCCCCATCCTCTACCTTCTTTAGCCCATTCACTGCTAGCTACTAATCCTATATTTTCTTGTTCAGAAATTTCAATCCCAGACAAGGCATTAAAACCAAGCTTTCTGGATACCTCATAAATTTTATCAACTCCAACTCCATATCCGACTTGATAAAAGAATGTATTACTTGAAACTCTTAAAGCATCTTCATAACCTATTTTTCCAAAACCTAAATCATTGTGTTCCCTAAAACATTGACTTCCATAAATAATGCATGGTTTCGTATCTAGCAAAGTATCACTTGGAAATTTACCACTTTCTAAGCCAGCTAAAGCAGTTACAATTTTCCAAACACTTCCTGGATCATAAGCATTTAATGCTCTATTAAAAAGAGGTTTTTCAGGTGAATTAAATATCTCATTATATTCTTTTTCAGGCTTAAAATCTTTTGAAAAAAAATTCAAATCAAAAGTAGGTCTGCTCGCCATAGCTCTTATTGCACCATTTCTTGGATCCATGACTATTATCGCTCCAGCTTTTTTATCTTTAAGTACTTCCTCCGCAACTAATTGCAAATTTATGTCAATTGTCAATTTTATATCATTACCTTGTATTGACGGTTTTATACCCAATGATTTTTGAAAGTTGCCTAAAGAATTTACTTCAACCATCTCTCCACCCCATTCACCCCTTATAAAGTCTTCATACACATATTCAATTCCAGTTCTTCCTATTAAATCATTTAATTTATAACCTTTTTTAGATAAAAATTTATATTCTGGATCAGTGATTGGCTGAGTATAACCAATTACATGAGCAGCAAGAGATTTATAAGGATAATTTCTAATTAATTTCGTAGCTATTTCAAAACTAGATAAATTATCTTCATTTTCTTTAAATTTTATTAATTGATCCTCATCTAAATCATCAAGAATAGTAACTGAAAGTTGCTTATTTTTTAAACCATCAAAATATTTTTTTTGAATTAAATTACTATCAACATTTAACAAATCAGAAATACTCAATTTATGTTTTTCCCAATTGTTATCACTTACAGATTGGGGCTTTATTATTAAGGAGTATTTGACTCTACTATCTGCTAAGACATTACCATTTCTATCCAGTATTCTTCCGCGTATTGGTTGAGAAGCAATAAGTCTAATCCGATTTTCATCAGACATTTGCTTAAAAGATTCATAATTTAATAGTTGCAAAAAAATTAATCTCAATAAAATCAATAAAAAAGAAATAGATGAAAAGATTATTAAGACTAAAGGTTGTCTCTTTAATGAAATAAGTTTTTTATTAGAATTACTTTTTATCAAAAGTTTAAAATTTATCCAAATATCGTTTTTTCAATAAAGCAATTGTTGAGCTTATCTCTCTAAGTCTAGTAACTAAATTTTTATATTCACTCTCTTCAGTATTCAGAGTTAACTCATCATTTTCAATATTATTTGTAGTGAATTTTTCATTCATAAACTTATATTTTTAAAAATTCTTTTGCTCATATCAATCTTAAATAAAAAATTGATTTTTTCAAAATAATATTAAGTTCGATACCAAAGAAAATAAAAAATTAATTTGACTGATCTAAATTTTGTTCAAAATAAGGATTACAACTATTTTTAGATATGCCTAACGACCAACCAATGAATGTTGATAAAAATACAATGACGATCAATGGCAAAATAGCTTGCTGAGTATTTTCAAGACTAAACCATTCCCTCCAGCTACTAAAAAACCTTTCTCTTTGATATTTTCTTTTTTCATTTTCTAATAATTTAGCTTTTTTAGCGAAAGATTTTGTGACCCACTTTTCAAAAGGAATTTTTTTTATGATCGCCATTTTTCTCTCAACTTCTAATAGCTGTCCAGCACTAAGGTACGGATGAAATGTACTAATTAATTCAAGAGTTTTTAGAAACATCTCTACGGTTGCATCTTTTATAAGTTTTTGCTCATGGCTTAAATCAGTCCACTCTATTTCTGGATAAAAACGATTCCTATTTGGATTAATTTGATCCTCTGACATTTGACCAGGTTCTCTAAGCCATCTATTTGTATTCTCGTCAAACCTTCGCCAATACAAAAAAGGATTAATAAAAATTGTTTTACCAGATACCTTTACTACATCTTGCTGAAGATGATTAGTTATCTTTCTCTCAGAATTTTTCGAATTTATCAAAAGTCTAAATAAATTATCTAATTAAAGATTATCTTTAATTTACTATTTTTCCAGAGATACCCTAAAATTTTCCATGAAAATTAAGTTATTGATAATTGCCAACGCTTTTTTAAATAATTACAGTATTCGCAATTTAATGACGGTTTAGGGAAAACATCAGAACGCAATAATTTGACAGTATCAATTATCTTATTTTCTACCCATGATGTAGAACAATCTAATCTAATTAAATGTACATCAAAATTTAATTGATTATTAAAAACCTCTTCATTTTTCTTTCCATTAAAATATAAAAGATAAGCTTCTTTGGCAACTTTAAATCCGTTCTTTTTAAATAACCACTGATACATTTCCAATTGTCTCTTATAGGCTTTCGCATATTCGTATTTATTAAAAGTCTCAGACCAATCAAAATTATTTCTAGATGTTGCTTTTACATCAATGATGATAAGATCACCATTTTTTTTCTGCCAAATATCATCCACAGCCCCACCAAAATCATAATTATATTCAATTGACTTATATCTTATTCCTTGAAAATTACTTCTCCAACGTTCTAAATCTTTGTGTTTAAAAGGAACAGCATCAATACCATGTTCAATAAATAATGGATGTGGCTCCTGAATTCTTCTGTAGTGATCAAATTCATTTTTACATAAATTATCAACAGCTATATTTAAAGTAAATGGTAATGAGGGTGGTTTTATTTGATATTTTTTATCAAGTACACAACATCTTGGACAACTAAGATATTTCTCAACAGTAGATCGGCTTAGTTTAATAATCTCGCTCATTATGTTTAAATCTAATTTAAAAAGATTTATTGTATGAATTAAAATCCTTAAATTGTTGAGAAATTTTGATAACTTACTCCCACTCAATAGTTCCAGGAGGTTTACTGGTAATATCAAAAACAACTCTATTAACAGAAACTACTTCATTTACTATTCTATTTGAAATTCTCTCCAAAATCTGAAAAGGAATTCTTGACCAGTCTGCTGTCATACCATCTTCACTAGATACACAACGTAAAACTATCGGCCACGCATAAGTCCTTTTATCACCCATGACTCCTACAGTTTTTACCGGTAACAAAACTGCAAATGCTTGCCAAATATCATTATAAAGACCTGCTTTTTTAATTTCTTCTCTAACTATCAAGTCTGCATCTCTTAAACAATCGAGTTTTTCGTTAGTCACTTCTCCCAAAATTCTTATCGCTAATCCCGGTCCTGGGAATGGATGCCTTTTTATAATCTCATCCGGCAAACCTAATGCAGCTCCTAATTTTCGCACTTCATCCTTAAAAAGTTTTCTTAATGGCTCAACTAATTTAAATTGTAAATCTTTTGGTAATCCGCCTACATTATGATGACTCTTTATTTTTACAGCTATTCTTTCGCCTGTTTTCGGATCAATATTAGTACCAGCACTTTCAATAACATCAGGATAAAGAGTGCCTTGCGCTAAGTAATGAAAAGGTCCCAATCTATTACTTTCTTCTTCAAATACTCTAATAAATTCTTCACCAATAATTTTCCTTTTTTGTTCTGGATCAGTAATACCCTTTAATTTCGCAATAAACCTTTCCCTAGCATTAATGTATTCAACCTTTATATGAAATTTCTTGTCAAAAAAATTCATCAAAAATTCCGGTTCACCTTTTCTCATGAAACCTTGGTCAATAAACATGCATGTCAGCTGATTTCCAACTGCTTCATTAAGTAAAAAAGCAAGAGTTGACGAATCAACTCCGCCTGACAGGGCAAGCAAAACTTTCTTATTGCCAACTTGCTCTTTTATCCTTGGAATTGTTTCTTCTAAAAAAGTTTCGGTTGTCCAATCGGAAACACAAGTAGAGATTTTATAAACAAAATTTTTAATTACAGTCATCCCATACTCTGAATGGATAACTTCAGGATGAAATTGCACGCCAAATAATTTCTTCCTATCATTTGCAATTGCTGCATGGAGTGTGTTCTCTGTATGAGCAATTTTATTAAATCCATCAGGCAAACAATTAATTGAATCGCCATGACTCATCCACATTATTGATTTATCTTCTACATCGCAAAGGAGGTCACATGCTAAATCTATATTGATTGGTGCTCTACCATATTCAGCTTTTTTTGTAGCTGAAGAGACAGAACCTCCAAGTTCTTTGACCATTAATTGCATTCCATAGCATATACCAAGAATAGGAATGCCTAAATCAAAAATTTTTTCATCACATTTAGGCGAATTTTGGTCATATACAGAATTTGGGCCACCACTTAAAATTATCCCTTTAGGATTAATATTAAGAATATCCTCAATTGAAATACAGTTACTTACTACAAGAGAAAAAACATTAGTTTCTCTTATTCTTCTTGCAATCAATTCAGAATATTGAGATCCAAAATCTAAAATTAATATTGAGGGATCTCGTTCTTTTTTTAAAGATATTTGACTCATGTTTAAAAGTTAGCTCAATTTATTTACAAAAGCATAATCAATCAACAATTAATCTCCTTGAAAATAAGAAATATAATTTTTTCCCATAGTTCCCGACCACCTTATTTTCCTTTTTCTGTCAAAAATGATTGATGCGATTTCCATATCTGTTTTTACATACCTATTAACATAATCATAAGAACGCTTTTCAATAGTATTTGATAAATTTTGGAATAATTTCTCAGTGATAGATTTATTAAATCTTTCAAGAAGTAATAAGGCATCTTCAAGAGTTTTTAGTTGAGATAATTTAACTATTATTTCAGATGGTACTTTTTCTTTAACGGCTAAATAAACGAGAATCTCTATTCTTCCATCAGCTAAATGATTATGTGTATGAAAAATTCCGCCTGCTAGTTTAATTAATTTTCCATGATAACCAAAAAGAATTACAGTTTTAACATTTTTTATTGCAGCATCAACTATTAGGGGTCCTATCCAATTACCAACTTTTATAATTGGCAACTTAACATTACAAGTTTTTGCCAAATTTAAACCATTTTCACCAATAACAAAAATAACTTTCCCTTCAAAATCATTTTTAGTCAAATTCGCTAGCTTTGTTTTAGCTTCCTCCAATTGATCAGGTGAAGCACTCGAATAAGTCTCTGCAGAAGTTCCAATAATAGATAATCCATCAACAATACCAAATGACTTATTACTAGTTCTTTCTGATAAAAACTTCCCATTTGGGAAAACAATTTCTAAATTCAAATTAAAATCCTTCGGAATAATATCCAACAAATTTTCATGTAAAACTTCTTTAGCAAAATCAGAAATGCATATCGCTGATGTATTCTCATAGATACCTACACCAGATCCTGCAATAATATTAATTGGATTTGTTAGAGAAGTATTATTAAAGGAAATTTTTTCTAAAGAAACTATTGTCCATATTTCTAAGTTTTGCGTAATGTCAAGATCTAAGCCAGAATTTGCAAAGGAAATTCCTAATGCATGCGAATCACCTTTAAGTAAGCCAACAGAATGAATCTTGAGTTTTACTTCTTTTTTTTCATTAGGAATTTTTAGTATTTCATAATTCTCAAATGGCAAACCTATAAGTTTTTTTAACGCCGCCCTAGCGGCTCCTGCAACCCACAAAGGTAAAGAAAATCCTTTTTTCAAATCAAGTAATTGAAAAATATATAATGAGAACTAATCTAAGAATGACCTATTTAACAAAAAGTGGCCATACAACAAAAATTATCATTGATGATTCCTGGACCTACGCCAGTTCCAGAAAAAGTTTTACAAGCATTAAGTAAGCATCCAATAGGCCATCGCAGCAAAGAATTTCAAGATCTAGTACAAAGTACTACAAAAAATTTACAGTGGCTTCATCAAACCCAAAATGATGTTCTAACAATTACTGGAAGTGGAACTGCTGCAATGGAAGCTGGAATAATTAATACTTTAAGTAAAGGTGATAAAGTCATCTGTGGGGAGAATGGAAAATTTGGTGAAAGATGGGTAAAAGTTGCTAAAGAATTTGGGTTAGAAGTCATAAAAATTAAATCCGAATGGGGGGCTCCTCTTAATCCAGAAGAATTCAAAAAAATATTAGAAGAAGATCAAAAAAAAGAAATAAAGGCAGTAATTTTGACTCATTCCGAAACCTCAACAGGCACAATTAATGATCTAAAATCTATCAGTTCATTTATACGTGAACATAAAACAGCATTGTCAATTGTTGACTGCGTCACAAGTCTTGGAGCTTGCAATGTACCTGTAGATGAATGGCAATTAGATATCGTTGCTTCAGGATCACAAAAAGGATATATGATACCGCCAGGCCTCAGCTTTATATCGATGAGTCAAAAAGCATGGGAAGCTACAGAAAAATCTAATTTACCAAAATTTTATTTAAATTTAAAATCCTACAAAAAAAGTCTTTTGAGTAACAGTAACCCATACACACCTGCAGTCAATTTGGTTTTTGCTTTAGATGAATCTTTAAAAATGATGCAAGAAGAAGGATTAGAGAATATTTTCCTTAGACATAAAAAACATAAATTAGCGATGAGCAATGCTGCAAAAGCTTTAAACCTAAAATTGTTTGCTGATGAAAAATATTTAAGCCCTTCAATTACAGCAATAGAGACTGGAGAAATGGATGCTGAGGAATTCAGAAAAACTATAAAAAATAAGTTTGATATTTTACTTGCTGGCGGTCAAGATCATTTAAAAGGAAAAATATTTAGAGTCGGCCACTTAGGTTATGTAAATGACAGAGACATAATTACAGTGATTTCTGCTATTAGTAATACACTTCTTGATTTAGGAAAAATAAATCCCCAACAAGCTGGGCAAGCATTAGTAATCGCATCTAAATATCTTGAAGCAAATTAATTTAGGTCCCTGGCTCTTCAACATTTCCACCTAATTCAACAATCTTTTTTCTAAGATTGATTGATTTTTTTTCATCTCCCTTAGTTTGAGCAATTGCTAGAGCAAACTCTAATTTTTCAAGCTGATGACCGCCCTCAAAAAAAGCTAATTTTTTCTTTATAGGGCTTGTATTAGATTTGTATGAAATTTGTGAAGACATAAAAACTCATGCTTTGTTTTATATTATGCCAACAAATGGGGATATTACGAGAGAAAAACAAAAATATAATTTGACTATAAACCCAGTCAAAAAAAAATCTTTCTAATATTATGTCCAAACATACCTTAAATCTATGCCAAACATAAATCTCATCTATTATCTAATTGCAGGTGGAATTTTTGGGGCTTTAGCTCTAAAAACAGGTATTCCCGCAGCTCCTCTTGCTGGTGCCTTAATAGGTGCAAGCCTACTTAGCATCAGTGGCAAAGTGGATATAGCAAATTGGCCAATTGGGACAAGAACAATATTAGAGATTGGGATTGGGACAGTTATTGGCACATCTTTAACTAAAGACTCATTAGTTGACCTACAAAGCTTATGGAGGCCTGCTATCCTAATAACTTTTACTTTAGTAATTACAGGATTAGCGATTGGATTATGGACAAGCAGATTACTAAATATAGATGTAATAACAACAATTCTAGGGGCTGCACCAGGTGGTATCAGCGGAATGAGTCTTGTAGGTTCAGAATATGGAGTAGGCGCTGCAGTAGCAACTCTACACGCTGTAAGGTTGATCACTGTGCTTCTGATTCTTCCCTTAGTTGTTAAATGTTTGAACTTATTTGGAGTGATAAAATCTTAAACTTCTATAGACATATTCTCCATAAAAGATATTTTTAAATAGGAACAAAAAGTTTAATGCAAAGATTCAAGCAGAAAAAACTAATATTACTAACTGTAGGAATTTTTACTCCCTTATTTTTTACGACTTCAAAAGTAAATGCAAGTTCATTTGGAGCAGAAATATTTTGTACCATGAGAGATGGCGGAAACGATCATGAAAGCAGTTGGGAGGCAGCATATACCTACATCAAAAAACAAAGAGGAGGAATTTTCAAAGTCTCACCTAAACAAGCTGCATCACAAATTACTGAAACGGTTATAAGAGAAAATGAAAAATTTAGGTATTGTGTTGAATATTTAGATAATCTTCATCCAAATAGGAAACTTGAAAGAGATTTAGAAAAAGAAGAAAAAAGAAAAGAAAAAAAAGCAAAAGATAGAGAAAACAAAAGAAAAAAATTAGAAAAAGAATTAGAAGAAACTAATGAAGTTTTTACAGATGAAACAATTGATCGATATAGCTATTAATTAAACCTTTGAGTTTTTTCAATTTTTAGTTATTTTGTAATAAATTTTGTTTTGTATCTATACACACTAAATTAAATTTTTACAGGCAAATTTTAAGTAGAACATGATAATTAAACATTGACTTTTAACATATTCAAGCCATTATTTATTTAACTAAATAGTCTGAATGCATATCAATGATGCGGTGTTTTTAGAGGATTTATGTCCTAAGTTCAGATTAAGACAATGGCGAAAGTCAATTCATAGATTTACTGGAAAAAGTTGTATATATTGCGGGAAGCCATCTGAATCTATTGACCATGTTTTACCACGTAGCCAAGGTGGCTTAAGTACCACTGAAAACTGTGTTCCAGCATGTCTCTCTTGTAATGGCGATAAATCAGATTCAAATGCTTTGTACTGGTACAGAAGACAAAAATTTTATGATCCAAGAAGAGCAATGGCTATAAGAGCCTGGTTAGAAGGAGATTTAAGATTAGCTATAAGATTATTGCAATGGGCAAATCCTAATTTTAAGGTTAGTAAAAATAATTACGAAACAGATGACTCAAAATACAAAGCAGCCTGACTACCAAACATTACATATATTTCTGGAGTTATAACTCTCACAAATATTTCCCAATTCTCGTGGCGAATCTGGAAATATTAAAATTGTAGAAAATGAAATGAGGATAATTATTAATTTTTGGTAGAATTTAAAACTAACTAAACTGTTTTCTTTTTCTATTAATCGAGTATAACTTTTGCTAATGCGATAAGTTTTTGATTTTAAAATAGGCTTAACAGTTGTCTTCATCATGGAAATAATACATATGTACTACTCTAGCATCGTATGAAAAGTTCTGCAAGTTCGCTAAATATTAAAAAAAAATTTTTAATCTTGGGGAGTGGTTTTAGCGGTAGTTTCTTTGCAAAAACCATAAGGCAACTAGGTTGTACTGCTTTAACAAGTTCAAGATCTGAAAACAGAGATCCAAATAGTTTTGTATTTAACAGTGAAAACAGAATACTTCCTAATGAAAAAATTTTTGATGGAGTCACACATATTCTTAGTTGCATACCTCCCGACAAAAATGGAAATGATCCAGTATTAGGAAGTCTTAAAAATAAGCTAAGAAGTTTATCCCTAGAATGGGTTGGATATTTATCTACCACAGGAGTATATGGGGATACTAAAGGTGATTGGGTTTCTGAGCTTGACCCACCCAACCCTTTTCAAAATAGAAGTCACAGAAGATTAAATTGCGAAAAAGAATGGGTTGAATCGGGTTTACCTGTACAAATTTTTAGGTTACCAGGTATTTATGGGCCTGGAAGATCCACCTTTGAAGCAATAAAAAACAAAAAAATTCGCGTTATTTCCAAAAAAAATCAGGTTTTTTCGAGAATCCACGTTGCTGATATCACAAATGCAATTATCTTTCTATTACAAAATAAAGATTCTTGCAATTTTCACCAGATTATTAATATTGCAGATGATGAACCCTGTTCTCAAATAGAAGTTATTCAATATTGCTATAAATTACTAGGTTTAAAAATGCCAAAGCCAATATTATTTGAAGAAGCAAAAGAGGAATTATCGCCTATCGCTCAATCTTTTTGGATGGAAAATAGAAGAATATCTAATAAACTTTTATGCGAAACACTTGGATATAAACTAATTTATAAAAACTATAAAATAGGCTTAAAAAATTGCTATTTAAATAGTTAAAAAATAAATTAAAAAAATTTATGAATTTTCAAAATACTAATAATAAATGTAAATTAGTACTAAGTGTCGGAGATGAGTCTGGAATTGGTCCTGAAATAACTCTAAAAGCTCTTTGTTCAGATGAGATACCAAAAAATATTGATTTCACATTAGTTGGTTCCAAAAAAAATCTTCAAAAAACATATAGACAACTTAGATCTTTAGGAATAAAAAATCTTGCAAATCCTAAAAATCTCAAGATTCATGATCTCGAAATTTCTTCATTAAATGATGAATCCAAATCAAGTTATGGAAATTCAAGTTTTTTTTATTTAACAAAAGCAATTGAAATCGTAAAACAATATCCTAATTCCGCATTAGTAACTGGGCCAATTTGTAAGAAATCATGGTCACTAGCAGGTCATCACTTCTCTGGTCAAACTGAAGTGTTAGCAAAATCGTGTGGAGTAAAAAATGTTGGAATGTTATTCACAGCAAAATCACCAATTACAGGCTGGAGATTCAATACATTACTAGCTACAACCCACATAGCTCTTCGTGAGGTGCCCAAGAAATTAACTACAAAATTAATCCATTCTAAATTAGATCTTTTCAAAGATTTTTGTAATACCTATATTGATAAACCTACCTTAAAAGTTGCGGGATTAAATCCTCATGCTGGCGAAGAAGGGATTTTGGGTAATGAAGAGAAAGATTGGCTCAAAAATGCATTGACTGCTTGGAATGAAAAAAATAGAGATATTCAATTATTAGGCCCTTTGTCACCAGATAGTTGCTGGAATTCTTCGGCAAAAGCCTGGATAAACAAAGATGCTGAAAGACATGATGGCATTCTTGCTATGTATCATGATCAAGGTCTAATACCAATGAAAGTTATAGCCCTTAATTACTCAGTAAATACAACAATAGGTTTGCCTTTTATAAGAACATCTCCAGATCATGGCACGGGTTTTGATATTGCTGGCAAGGGAATAGCTCAATGCCAAAGTATGATTGAGGCTATAAAAGCTGCCATAGAAATGAATAAAAATTCAAGACTGCTTAACACGCATTAAAACTTGACCAAATTCGACTGGCGTTCCATTTTCAACAAGAATCTCAACTATTTCAGCATTAAATTCAGATTCAATTTCATTCATTAACTTCATAGCTTCCAAAATACAAATAGTTTGACCGACCTTAATATTATTTCCTACTTCGACGAATGGCTCTTCTTCGGGCGCTGCAGCCCTGTAAAAGGTCCCAACCATAGGAGATGTAATTTCAGTAAGATCTGAGCGCCCAGGAGGGGCTACTTGAGGTTTCTCAGGCTCATTAACTATTGAGACATTATCGTTAATGGATTTTTGATTAGAACTTGTTTGGCTATCATATGAGGCATTGGAAACTAAATTTTTAGCAACTTGGTTCTGGTCAAATAAATTACGTTTTATTTCGAGTTTAAAATCTTCTCCCTCAAGTGAGAATTCTTGAATATCGCTTGTAGAGATTTTCTCTATTAGGCGATTTAAGTCTTCATGATCTAATTTCATAGCCATTAATTTTCACGTCCAAGATAACTATCGTTACGAGTATCAACCTTAATCATTTCTCCTACAGAAATAAATAAAGGAACCATAACTTGAGCACCTGTTTCTAGGATAGCTGGTTTAGTACCCCCACTAGCAGTGTCACCTTTAACTCCAGGGTCAGTCTCAGTAACTTTCAAGGTAATAGATATTGGTAGTTCCACTTCTAAAACTTTACCATTATGGAAAATTACATTTACCTCCATTCCTTCTTTCAAATACTTTGCTCCTTTACCGATTTGTTCAGAAGAAAGTCTTGTCTCTTCAAAACTTGTCATATCCATAAAAACATAATCACCAGACTCCACATAAGTGTGCTGCAGGTTAGACTTCTCAAGGATAGCCTGCTGTACTGATTCTCCGGCTCGAAAAGTTTTTTCAACCACGTTGCCGCTTTGAACTGATTTTAATTTTGTTCGCACAAAAGCAGAACCCTTACCAGGCTTGACATGTAGAAATTCTACAACACGCCAAACTTGTCCATCCAATTCGATGGTGGTACCTGTGCGAAAATCATTACTGGAAATCATTCCTGTATTACATCCCCAAGGATCATAAACCTGCAAGAGTGCTATGCAAAAATTCTTATCAAATCAGAACAAACTCTTTTTAATTCTATCAATCATAATTTTACAAGTTTTTCTATTCAAACCCGCTCAAGTACTAGCCGATTTACCTACTGGAAATGCGGTAAAAGACCCTAATGCAATCCTCAGAAACGCACTCCCTATCAAGCAAGTTGAATTGCAAGAAATTCAACACAAATTGGAAGATACAAGTGACCTTGTAAGAGGAGGAAGATGGCCCGCCTTAACAAAAACTGTTACAAAATGTCAATCTTTACTAAAAAAATACCAAAGTCGAATAATCAAAGAATTACCAAACGATAAAAAGAAAATTGCCGAAAAAACATTTTTAGAACTCAAAGAAAATTTTGAGAACCTTCAAGATCATGCTAAATCTAAGGATAAGTTCTCATTTGTAGCTACCCGTAAAGAAGCTTTAGATAAAATAGGTGGATTAGAAGAGTATTTCCTACCAGAACAATTTCCATACCTTATTCCTGAGGAATTTGATAATCTCCCAAGACTACTAGGCAGAGCAAAAGTAAATATAAAGACCTCTAAGGGAGACATGAAAGCTATTGTGGATGGATTTAACGCACCGCTTACAGCTGGAGCATTTATAGATTTATCTTCAAAAAATTTCTATAAAAATTTACCCATCAATAGAGCAGAAGAATTTTTTGTTCTGCAAACAGGTGATCCAATTGGTGAAGAAATTGGTTACGTAGATCCTGTAACAAATGAAGAACGTCATGTTCCTCTCGAAATAAGAATACCTGATGAAAAAGATACTTTTTATAATCAAACTTTTGAAGATTTAGGCTTCTACACAGAAACTCCAACATTACCTTTCGCAACACTTGGAACTCTAGGTTGGTCCCACTCAAATGCAGCAGTTGATGACGGCTCATCTCAATTTTTCTTCTTTTTATATGAAGCAGAACTGAATCCAGCAGGACGTAATTTAATTGATGGAAGAAATGCTGCTTTTGGCTATGTTGTGGATGGTTTTGATGTTTTAGAGGAACTAAACAAAGATGACACAATTATCTCAATTGATGTTTTACAAGGGATTGAAAACCTCAAATTAAATGCGTAAAGAATTATTAGAAGATATAGGAGAAAAAGAATTAATAAATAGGCTTGGGCAATTCATGCCTAAAGATCAAGCTTCAGATGATTGCGCTTTAATCAAAAATAAAAATGAAAACTTACTTATTAATAATGATTCTTTAGTAGAAAATGTTCATTTCAATGACATCACTATTTGCCCTCAAGATCTTGGCTGGAAAGCAGTTGTCAGTAATATCTCTGACTTATTATCCAGTGGTAGCAAAAAAACTATAGGAATTACAATAAGTCTTATTTTACCTGCACAAACAGAATGGGTTTGGGTTGAAGAATTATATAAAGGAATCAATAAAGCTTTAAAAAAATATGGTGGAATAATTCTTGGAGGAGATTGCTCAAAAGGAAATCAAAAGACCATATCAATTACAGCACTTGGGATTCAAGGGGAACTTAAATTACAAAGAAACGCATGTAGCCCAGGTGAAATCATCTTAACCACAGGAATTCATGGTCTTAGCAAATTAGGATTTATGATACAAAATAAAAATAATTTTGATAATAATATTTACCTCAATAAAAGATTAATCAAAAAGTCAATCGAACATTTCAGTCGCCCTAAAATTTATCCACATTTTCTAAAAAATCTCCTTAAAACACGCTCTAATAAAAAAATAACGAGAATAGGTTGTACTGATAGCAGTGATGGCTTATTTCAAGCTGTACAAGATTTAGCAATTGCTAGCAACTGTAAAGCAATAATGAATTACGAAAAAATACCTAAAGATAAGGATTGGCCAAAAGGAGATAAATGGGATGAATTTTATTTTTTTGGGGGTGAAGACTATAAATTAGTTTTTTCATTGCCTAAAAAATGGGCAAGGAAATTTTCTAAATTAGATAGAAATATTACCGAGATTGGTTTTTTTATCAAAGGTGAACCTTCAATAGAATTTAAAGATAAAAAGAAAAATAAATTATTGAATAATACACCTTTCAAACACTTTTAATTACTCCCAATTTTTTGCAACAATCTCTGCTAAATCTACGACTCTTTGACTATAACCCCACTCGTTGTCGTACCATGCAAGGACCTTAACAAGGTTATCGCCGATACACATAGTAAGATCACTATCTACAATAGATGATTCATTAGTCCCTGCATAATCGCTCGAAACTAATGGTTCATCACCATACTTAATAATTCCCTTCATTGAACCTAAAGAAGCTTCTTTTAAAGCATTATTTACTTCATCGCTTGTGACATTTTTAGAAGATTCAAAAACGAAGTCCACCGCAGAAACATTAGGTGTAGGAACTCTCATTGCAATTCCTGTTAATTTACCTTTCATTTCAGGGTAAACGAGTGCTACAGCTTTAGCAGCACCTGTGGAAGTTGGAACTATATTTGTAGCAGCTGCTCTAGCCCTTCTTAAATCTCTATGACTATTATCTAGAATTCTTTGATCACCAGTATAGCTATGAATTGTAGTCATCAATCCTTTGTTGATTCCAAAAGTTTGGTCTAAAACTTTAACTACTGGAGCTAAACAGTTTGTAGTACAACTAGCATTACTCAAAATATCATAATCTTTATGATTATATGTATCAGCATTAACTCCAACTACGTAAGTACCGACACCAGCACCTTTACCCGGCGCAGTTAAGATTACTTTTTTTGCTCCTACCTCCAAGTGCTTGCTTGCCCCAACATCTGTATTAAAGACTCCAGTTGATTCAATAACTAAATCTACCCCCCAATCTTTCCAGGGGAGATTCATTGGATTTCTATCAGAGAAACATTTAATTGTTTTGTTATTAATAACAAAAGTATCATCAGTATATTTAATATCAACGCCATCAAGTTGACCAAGGACTGAATCATATTTTAATAGATGTGCGTTGGTCTTTGGGTCTGAAGTTACGTTAATACCGACTACTTCAATATTGGTGTAAGCACCTCTACTAAGCCAACAACGCATAAAGTTTCGACCAATTCTGCCAAATCCGTTAATTGCAACACGCAAAGTCATAACTAATAATTCTAAATGATTAACCTAAGTTGCTGATCATACTGAATTTTGTGCAATAACGTAAGGGTTTTTTGATTTATTAAGCAAATAAGTCTAGTTTTGTATTAATTCCAGAAAAAAAATGATTTTTTTTTAAGAAAAAATACCAAACTTTTACTTTGAAGTTATTTTAATTTAAGTAAAAGATAAACATTGAATAAAGAATTAATACCTAAAAATCATTTTCATTTTATTGGAGTGGGAGGTATTGGAATGTCAGCAGTTGCAATGGGTTTACTGAAAAAAGGTTTTTCAGTTTCAGGATCTGATTTAGTTAAGAACAATGAAACTAAAAAATTAGAAAAATTAGGTGCAATTATCTTCAATTCTCAAATAGGACAAAATATTGAATTTGTAACTTCAAAATTTAACAACAAATTAATTAATTTTGTTGTAAGCACAGCTATCAAGCCAGACAATGAAGAATTAATGTACTGTAAAGAAAAAAATTTACCTGTAAAACATCGTTCAGAAATTCTTGCACTCTTAATGCAGTCTTATACTTCATTAGCAGTAGCAGGCAGCCATGGAAAAACATCAACCAGTACATTTCTTTCCACACTGCTTGAGTTATGTACGCATAATTCTTCTTCAATAACTGGAGGAATAATTCCTATCTACAATTCTAATTGTCATTTAGAAAATACAAAATTCTTAGTAGCTGAAGTTGATGAGTCTGATGGCACAATAATAAGATATAAATCTGATTTTGGAATAATAAATAACATTGATTTTGATCATTGCGATCATTTCTCTGATTTAGAGGAAGTTATATCTTCTTTTAAAGATTTCGCTAAAAATTCTAAAAAATTATTAATTAATTTTGATTGTGAAATCACGCGGAATAATTTTTATTCTGAAAGCAAGTGGTCAAACACTACACCAATCAACATTAGTTATGCCTTAATCCCAACTGAAATCAATAAAAGTCATACGATTGGAAAATATTTTGAAAATGGAAATTTCATAAGTAGTATAAATATTCCAATTCCAGGATTACACAATTTATCTAATATCACAGCTGCAATAGCAGCTTCAAGAATGATAGGTATAGATTTTTTAGAAATTAAGAAAAATATAAAATACCTCAAACTACCAAAAAAAAGATTTGAATTCAGAGGCCAAATAGATGAAAGGCATTTTTATGATGATTATGCACATCACCCAAACGAAATAAAAGAGACGATTAAATTAGGAAGATTATTTATTAAGCAAAAAAATAACAATGAATTTCATAAAAGTAGATTAGTCGCTATATTTCAACCCCATAGATACTCTCGAGTAAAGCAATTTGCTAAAGAATTCGCTGAAGAATTATCAAAAGCAGATGTAATTTATGTAACTACTATTTATGCAGCAGGAGAAGGAAACGTAGATAAAATTACTTCGGAAATTATCACTGATCTGATTTGTGAACAAAACAAAAATGTTAGGTACATAAATAATTATCATGAAATTTCAAAAAACTTTTACGAACTTACTCAAAAAGGAGATTTAATTTTGAATATGGGAGCTGGTGATTGTCATAATTTTTGGTCAATTTTACATGGGGGGAATTAAAATACTAGACTAATTTATGTATAAAAAAATTTTTTCTGCGAACTGTAATCTTAGTAGTTTCACTACTATTAAAGTGGGAGGAGTAGCTGAATATTTTGCTGAGCCAAAAAATTTAGAGGAATTTTCATATCTAATAAAATGGTGCAATTTAAACAATCAAAGATGCCAAATAATTGGCGCAGGTTCAAATCTATTAATAAATAATATTTTCATAAAAGGTTTAGTTATATGTACAAAAAAAATGAAATCATTAAAAATAGAACAATTTTCAGGAATTGTTGAAGCAGAAGCAGGTGTGATGCTCCCAACATTATCTAATTCTCTCGCTAAAAATGGATTACAAGGAGGGGAATGGGCTGTGGGGATTCCAGGAACTTTAGGAGGAGCAATTTATATGAATGCTGGCACAGGAAATTTATCGTTAGCAAAAAATCTTATATCTGTAAAAGTTATAAATAATAAAACTAATGAAAAACTTGAAATTGAAAAAAAAGATATCAATTTTGAGTATAGATTTAGCTCTTTTCAAAGTAATGATTTTGCAATTATTAGTGCAAAACTACATTTTGAGCCTAATGGAAATCTAGAAAAATTAATTAAAACAACCAAAAATAACCTTAAATTAAAAACAGAAACACAGCCATATCATTTACCAAGTTTTGGTAGTGTTTTTAAAAATCCTGAAAATGATTATGCAGCAAAATTAATTGATGATATGGGTTTAAAAGGATTGAAAATTGGCGGAGCAGAAATTTCTTCAATGCACTCTAATTTTATAATTAACAATTCTTCAGCAAGTTCAAAAGATATTTATGAATTAATAACTTTAGTTCAACAAAAAGTACTACAAAATAAAGGGATTTATTTGCAACCGGAAGTAAGAATGATAGGTTTTGACTATCCTAATTAAAGAAACTTTTTTATAAAATGGCGGGTTTTGGACTTCCTAACTTTGGACAACTGACAGAAGCTTTTAAAAAAGCTAAACAAATTCAACAAGATGCTCAAAAATTACAAGATGAGCTTGAAAATATGGAGATTGAAGGGCAAAGTGATGATGAAATGGTAAAAGTATGGATAAGCGGCAACCAGCTTCCTTTAAGGGTAGAAGTGCAAGAAAATATTTTCAATTTAGATAAAGAAAAAATAGAGCAAAACATTTTACAAGCCATTCAGAAAGCTCATGAATTATCTACTACAACTATGAAAGAAAGAATGAATGATTTGACTGGTGGATTAAATCTTAATCTTCCTGGTTTTGATAATAATGATTCTTAGAACACTCGATCATTTCTTTATAAAAAGAATATCTTTCAAAAGATTTATTTAAATTACAGCCCTCATCATTCAAATGTAAGCAGTTTCGAAATTTACATCTAATTCCTTCATCAAATACTTGTTTATATATTTCCAAATAGAGATTCGGTAATATTCGAATATCAATTTCTAGAGTTTGCATATTAAAACCAGGGGTATCCACAATGTAACTTTTATTTGATAAAGAAAATAACTCAACATTACGAGTAGTATTCTTTCCTCTCTTAATTTTATTGGAAACTGGAGCAGTATTATTTTGAAGGCCTGGAATTATCATATTAAGCAGAGTAGTTTTACCCACACCGGAGGGGCCCATAAATATCGAACATTTTTTTTGCTTTAACTCAGCTAATAAATTTTTAAAGGCGTAAGGTTTTTTTAAATTTAAAGTTATTGCTTGATAACCCCATTTCCCAAATTTATCAAGTAAGAAAGATCTCCTTTTATCTGAAATTAAATCACACTTTGTCAAAACTAATGACACTTCAACTCCTATCGATTCTGCTGATATCAAAAACCTATTAACTTGAGATAAATTCAACTCTGGCTCTTCAACAGAAAAGGTAATATATATATTAGAAATATTTGCAACGGAGGGTCTAGCTAATAAATTTTTTCTTTTTTTTAAACTTGTTATTGTTGCGCGTTTGCTTCTTAAATCAAGATTATCAATTACTACTTCATCTCCAAC